>NZ_JPGZ01000030.1:0-182973 GCF_003351125.1 Mesotoga sp. Brook.08.YT.4.2.5.2. | reverse complement strand
CGACACGTTCACGGTGGTTCACTTGTATTCGTCTCCTCTGGTACTCACCTGACGGGATCACTGTCCCGCCTTTTCCCGTAACGTTCACTACCATGGCTCTTTACCACAGCAGCTTACGGTGGTTTGAAGCCTCCACCTGCATGGCGGCTTCGAGGGGCCCTCCCTCATCTTCGATTAAGCATGGCTTGAAGTTTCCTTCTTCGCCTTCTTGGCACACCCTGGTCAGAATCTTGGAGAATTCTCCCGTTGCCCTTTGCTTTTACGACAGCAACTTTGACTCTGTATTCTTCAACAAGAGAGCGAAGGAAGCAGGTTTTGACATTTCCGCCTTATCGGTTTCGTCTGAAGGGAAGCCCTTCATTGAGTCAGTTGGATCGGAAGAGACCAAGAGATATTTCAGGAGTTTCATTGTCGACTTTCAAAGGGATGGTTCGCATTCGGGCCGGGCAAAGTACTCGGTCGACATAACAGATAGCGAAAGAGCTAAGTTTGAGCTTAAGAAAAGCAGGAACAAGATCAAGAAGCTTCACGAAATAGCTCTGAAGCTTTCAAAAGCCGATAGTGAGGAAAGGGTTTACGACCTCATCGTGTAAGCTTCGCAGAAGATACTGGAGTTCGATGTATATAGTCTCGATATTGTGGAGGGGGATTTTCTGGTAGTAAAGAGAGTTACAAATTCCGTTCCCGATAAAGGGGATGATTGCTACAACAAGCACGAGGGAATTGCCGGAAGAACTCTGAGGGAAGGCAAGACACTTGTCTTCCCGGATATCTCAATATGCGTCGAGGCAAAACCTAAAAGCAGTGATTATCGCTCTGCTTTGAGCATTCCAATAGGCAACTTCGGTGTGCTTCAGACGATTTCTACCGAGCTTGACGCTTTTGATAGTGAAGACGTAGAGCTTGCAGAGATTTTGGCCGCTCATGCCGCCGAAGCCATCAATGGAATAAGGAACAGAGGAGAGATCACAAGACTCACTTACAATGATCCTCTGACGGGAGCACTCAGCAGGCATGGTGTGGAGAAGTTCACTTCTGTAGAGATTGAAAAATCAATCAGACACTCTGTACCCTTGTCGCTAATGATGCTCGACATTGACGATTTCAAAAAGATAAACGACTCTTTCGGTCACGTTTATGGTGACTCGGTTCTCTCCTGGTTGGTAGAGTCGGTTAGAATGATTATCAGGAGTACCGATCAGGTTATTAGATGGGGAGGCGATGAGTTCTTGATTGTCTTGCCGGAAGTAACTCTGGAGGGAGCGGAATCTATGGCGGAGAGAATACTTGACCACTTGAAGAAGAGAACCATTGAAGAAAGGGCAGAAATAACCGTCAGCATAGGAATTACCAGCTTTCTGGGTGATGGGGATGATATTGACCGTATGATAAACCGCGCCGATTCCGCATTGTATGAAGCCAAAAGCAAGGGTAAGAACCGCTTACGCGTTTTCAGAGAGAGTCAGAGCTAAATAGAAGGGACTGTTCTCACGATCGAAAAGTTGCCATCGGGACCCTCTTCAAGGTAGACAGAAATCCTTATGTCCTTTATCCAGTTTCCCTCGCGAGAACCCAACGAATTCCACTTGCAGCTGTCGATATCGAGAGGCTTAATGGAAATCGATGCGGTTAGTATGGCTATACCGTTGGATTCCTCATGGACGTTTATATTCTCAATTAAGAATCCCGTCAGTCTCGACTCCAGAGGAAGCCCACGATCTTCGTATCGCTTCATGTATTCACGAAGAAGAGAACTGCCGGTTTCTCTTATGCTTGCCTCGCGAGCAAAGGAGCTTTCTACAGAAGAGTGAAACAGAGTGTCGCCGAAGAAAAGCACAGTACCTAAGAGAACTGCCTGCAAAAGGATTATCAGATAGATCCATCTGTGATCTTCCACTAAAAATCATCTCCTCTGACTCCTGACAAAGATCTCTACCCGTAGATTATACCTCATTTGTCTGTCTTATCAGAGTTCACAACAGTTAGTCAAGCACGACCGGCTGAGCAAGAGCATCACTATGGTTATTAGCCTTTTCCCTTTGAACTAATGAAAGTCATAGTCTGAAAAAGGCTGGGGCGAAAAAACTCAAGCCTTAAAACGGCAAGAGTTAAATTGCACAAGAACTTCTTCACAAATCTAGCTGATTGACTTCAGCACCTGCCTAGCCCAGTTGACGCTAGCGTTGGCCGCATAATTGACGCCAGATCCGATCGGATCGTAGAAATCAACAGCTCCAATTATCTTGTTGGCCGACAGTTTGCTAATCATCTCCTGAAAAACTATTCCCATAAGGCCCTCATGAGTGCAGAAAAGAGCTATCTTCTTTTCAGAGAGATTTGCTTCCTTCAAAAAGCTCTCCATCGGTGGTGCGTAGCTCATCGCCCAGACAGGCGAACCAAGGAATATCAGGTCATATTGATTCGGATCGATCGAATAGGGTTCAAGCTCAGGCACGGGATCCATGCTGACGCTTTCGCCTTCCCAGATATACCTGACCTTTCTTCCGCCCTTCTTCTCTATAGGTCTTAGCTCTAGCAAATCTGCATTCGTTTCGTTGGCAATAGACTCTGCAATCGATTTAGTACTCTCATCGTGAGAGTAATAGACAACGAGAATCTTCTTATCATCTTCATTAGGCATAAATCTTACCTCCATATCCGACTATTATTCTCGTTATTATTCTCTCACATATTTCCTTTTCTTCCAAGTGGTTTCCTTTCTCTTTCGAATACTACTCTTGGGTGAATCTCATTTCCGCGTACTCAGTTTTGAAACCCATCTTCTCATAAACGAATCTTGCAGGATTATTCTGCTCGACATGCAAGGCGATATCTCCGTTGCATAATCTCTTTATCTGTTTGATGAGCTTCTTTCCGATGCCGGTGCCTCTTGCCGTTTTGTCGACAGCAATATAGACCAATATGTGTTCAGGAATGTACCCCTTCATTCCGGTATCGTTGATAACCGAAACACCGAGAACCTTTTCGGCCTCCATGGCCACCAAAACAAATCCGCCTTTTCCTTCTTCGTTAGAGAAAGCGTAATCTATGGATCTTCTTATGGCCTGTCTATCGTCACCGTACTCTTCCAAATGCTTGTGAAGGAATTCGACGATTCTGCCTATTCCTATATCACTCTCAACTTTCTCTCGATTCTCAAATCGTTTGATCGTTATTTTGTCGGTTTTTGTTAGCAACTTCAAAGAACCACCTCCGTGTGAAATAGCTATTCGTTTGTATAACCAAAACTATTATAACATCGTCAATTGTTAACGTGTGTAAAGTCCTATTATGAGGATTTCCGTTATCCGGAGTGATGAGCAGTTATCCTTAGACGTGTAAGATATTGTTCATTTTGACTAGAATACCAACCAATAACAACTCCCGTCGGGCCTTCGATCGATCAAACCGTATTCAATCAGATATCTCCTAAGAAGAGCGTAGTCATCATGGAACTTTCTCAGATTCTCATTTGTCTGTTCTTCGCTATACTTCACACCTGGCTTGAAGACTTTAGCAATCTCTCTCAGGACAATCACTCTGTCCTTTTCTCTCTTTGGAAATCTCGCCAATTTCCGGTCTTCACCGAAGAATCTCGCCACTCTTTCATTGCGCTCGGCCTCGGTCACAGCATATCGTTCATCGATCATAGCGGCGTTTCTATGTACGTCAACAATTCTGTCTTCCTTGCCGACGCTTCTTTCCATCATAAGATGGAGTACGAGGAAGATTTTTGCCTGCCTTGCCTTTTCCTTCAACCTGAAGCGATAATTCCTAACAGTTGACTGACTAAGGCTCAGTTCTCTTGCGATCTCCTTATCACTCATGCCCTTGTAGAATAGCCGCATCAAGGTCTGTTGTTGTTCAGATAGGCCTGTGTACTTGCGATCGAGTTCCAATAGGGTATTAAAGGCCGACCCGTGGCAGGAAGAAATATGTTCATTTACTGCCTTCTCGGCATCCATCAACAGATCGTTACTGCTTTTGAAGAAAAAACCCTTTTTGAAGGTCTTCCCACAAGCAAGACAGACAAATGAATCGTTAAGGAGTTTGTAGCCGGCTTCAAGTTCTTCAATGCTGCTATCCCAGAAAAGCTCCGATGATTCCATTATCTCGCCTCCCGAATAAGAGTATAAGAGAAAAACAAGTTTTTCAAACAATGTAGAGCATTGTTTACTTATATATAGACAAAAGAAGGATTAGCAAATGTATTGGGTAATCATCTGGAGATGACTGACTGTGATCTGGTCGTTCACTCTACCTCGGTGAAAGTACTCAGATCTCTACAGTCAGCACTTCCTTGCTATATGTTGTGGTGAAACCAGCATCTTCGTAGATGCGTTTTGCCGCGAGACGGTCAGAAGTAACAGAGAGCAACGCCTTTCTTTTCCCGGCCTTCCGGAGATAGTCAAGGGCATTAGAGACCAGTGCCCGCGCGAGACGCTTTCCTCTCCATTTTTCAACGACAAAGATCTCTTCCGTGAAACAGTATTCGTTGTTCAGTCTGTCAGGATAGATCATCACACTGCCTGCAATTGAGCTTTTGGCGTCCAATGCTGCAAGGATCACTCCCTCTTTCTTCCAGTAAGGTCTGTTGAAGAAGTAGTGGAGATACTTGTACTCGAGCGGCGAGTCAGGGAAACACGATTGCTCTGCACGTAGATAATTGATAATCTCAGGTTCCTTTCTGGGCTTAAGTCTTGACATTGATAGACCTTCGGGAAGTGGATAAGAAACGACTTCATCCTTCAAGTCTCTTTCCATGTAACTGAAATCTTTCCATCGAGTGAACCCCAAAGACGAGAAGAAATCTCTCTTTGTCTTTTCGCTTTCGGCAATCCTTACACAGATTCTAGTTCCAGCTGCAGGGAAAAAAGAGTTTGTGGATTCGGAGATCAAAGGGAGTGAAGCCTCGAACAGAAGTGACATCAAGTTGGTAGCGGGAGAGTCGGCTACATTTATGTCGAGCCATATATGATGAAAGTGAACTCTTGAGAAGTTCTGTCGGGAAAGAAACCTGGAGAAACCGAGCACTCTTCTTTCGTTTATGGTCAAAAGAATGTTTTTTCTCCCACTTAACAAGGGGTTCTTGAGATCATCCGCGGTGAACCTCTCCGCACAGGGATGATCTTTCTCGTACCTGCTCTGAATGGCTAACATCTGATCTGTGTATTCTTTGGAGTAGCCGACTATTCTCACAAAATCGCCTCCGTGAAACCGAGAAGCATTCGTCGCTTCATAGGATTCTGATAATCACCACTTACATTATAAGTATATTTGAATTTGAATTCGTGCTCAGCTTAATTCATCATAGTTCATCTTCTCGAGAACCAGTCGGATAACTCTGAGGTAAAAGTGGCATAATATATAAATAATAGAATCTATTAGAGTCTTTCAAGTACACCAAAGCAGATAAAGATGATAGGGTGTGATGAGATGAAGGGAAACGGAGGCTCTAGTAGATTTGCTAGTATTCTGATGCCCGGAGGTGGACCTCTTATGTTTTTTGGTAAGAAAGAAGTGGCGATTATTCAGCTTTTTCATGAGCATCTGGATTTCATCTCAAGAACTCTGGAAAACCTTGAAAAGGTATTCATTTCCATCCAGAATGATGACCTATCTTCTGTGGAGATCTATTCGGAAGAGGTACGAAAAATGGAATCGGCCGCCGATGCAAAGAGACGCGAGATGGAAAACGCGATGTATCAGGGTGCTTTTCTTCCAAACTTCCGCGGAGATTTTCTTGGTCTGGCGGAATCCTTCGATAAGGTGGCCAATGAAGCAGAGAATGTCGTTGACCAGATTGAGCTGCAGCGCCTTGTGATCCCGGCAGAGCTGAAGACCGATCTTCTGAAACAGTTACAGCTTGCTGTTGAGACATTTGAGGCATCAAAGGAAGCGGCTATCAATCTCTTTCAAGAGCTAAGCATTGCCGAAGAGAAAATCGAGGAGACTGAACGACTCGAAAACATTGAAGACAGTCACGAGCGAGCTCTAGTCAAGAAGATCTTCGAGATGAATTTGTCCCTCGCAGAGAAGAGGCAGCTCCGGGAACTTGTTCTATCAATAGGTGATATTGCGAATCTCTCTGAAGACTGTTCCGACAGAATGGAAATTATCGTGCTCAAGAGAAGGGTTTGATCAAAAGAGAGCTCTGATAGCGTTAATCGAAAGGTACAGCCCAACTGAAACTAGTCCAGCGATCAAAGGGGTCTGTAGCCAACCAAGAGCGATGTTTCGAAGGATTTTGTAGTTGATGTTTGTCGAGCCTCTTGCCAGTCCAGCACCAATTACTGCACCAACGATTGCCTGTGAAGTTGAAACAGGGACTCCAATTAAAGCGTAGATCCATACCGTAATTGCCTGGGCGAGAACAGCTATTACAGCCGAGAAGTGATCTAGCTGGGTAATCTGCTTTCCAACAGTGTACATGACCCTCTTGCTGAAAGTCAACACGCCGAGGCCGATGCTCAATCCGCCTACGAGAGCGGCGACTTCCAGGGGTATGATTCCGGCATACGGTCCAGTAACATTTGCAACATTGTTGGCGCCCAGAGCGTAAGAGCCATACGCGCCAATGATCAAAGCTGCTACCTTCAGAGACAAGTCCTGGGCCTGGATAGTCTTTATTCTCCTAAAGAATACCGCCGAGATCTTATAAAGGAAGAACGCACCTGCAGCGGCTCCTATGGGTGTTGTTACCCAGCAAATGACCACCTTTGTCAGTACTGACCAGTCTACAGTGGAATTCAGAATTCCGATTCCGAGAATCGCTCCCATCATTGCCTGAGATGAAGAAGAAGGAATTCCCAAATATGTCATTACAATCATGGAAAGAGCCGCTCCTATGGTACTTATTGAAGCAGTAAGAAGCGTCTGGGTGCTTACACTCGAGATCGTTTCAAGACCTCGGGAACCCTCAAGCAGTGAACCGATTAGTATGAATATCGCCGACAACACGACCGCAACACGATATTTCACAAGTCCCGAAGTAACCGCCGTACCGTATACATTCGCAGCGTCGTTTGCCCCTAATGCCCAGCCAAAAACAACTGCCGGAATTATCGCAAAGAACATATTAGCCTCCATAGGGAGAAAGAAAAGTTGATAGATTATATCATAGTATTACTTAGATTCGAAGCCATCGATCTTTGAGAGATCGGGCAGAAAGAGACGAAGACAGCAGAAACTGAAGAGAAATCCATTGGAGAATAGGCGGAATTCAGAACTCGATGAATAAGATCTCGGGAGGACTTGCCAGTCTTCCGGGAAACCATCCTCCGACTCCCCTGGTCACGAAGATCTTTGTGCCCTCGGTTTCGTAGAAACCTCTGAAGAAGTCTCCGCTGAATCTCCTTGAAGTCTTCAGTATAGACTCGGTCAACCAGGGTATATAGAACTGGCCTCCATGGGTGTGTCCAGCCAGCACAAGATCAAATCTTTCAAGAATGTCAGGATGTTCTTCGAGCATATTAGGTGCATGGACCATGAGTATCTTCAGATCATACTCATCATCAGGAAGGAACTTAGTCCACGAGAAGTAATGATGGGACGGAGTGCCCGTCAATCCCAGCTTTTTTCCTGCAATTTGAATCACAGTCGAGCGGGTATGAATCACGTTTATCCCCAGTTCCTCGTAGATCTTCCCCATGACATCTGTCTCGGATTCCTCCCAGTTTCCATATACGGCATAAACGGGCGCTATTCTGACTAGTTGCGAAAAGTAATTCTTCATAAACTCCATATCTGTGTAAGGAGACAGAACATCGCCCCCAAAAAGAATCAGATCTACACCTTCGTCGACGAGCCTTTCAAGAAGATGATCGTGAATGGGTTTCTTCGTCCAAATGTGAATATCGGCAAAGAAGGCAATTTTCGCCGAAGGTTCTTCCGAGAACGTAAGCCTTTCGATCGTCAGAATGTTTGGTTCTATCAAAAAAACGTAGGCGATTATGCCGGCAACAATTAACCAGATCTTCCAATGCTTCAAAAAACCATTCCCTCATAAAGTTGTGTCATACGAACCGATTCTACATGATTATTCAGCAGTCGGTTCAGGCAGTCACTAAAATAAGCGTGATTTCTTCTTTACAAGCACCCTACCTTTCCATTTCGCAGCTCCACAAAGGTGAGCAACTATCGAATGAAATCCGATAATTGATGAGACGAGCGTGATCAGCGGATACAGAATAATCACCAGGGGTCTGAGTGAAAACTTCACGCTGGCGAGAAGCCACATACCGAATGAGAGTGTCAGACTAATCAGAGACAGAATCCCGGCGGACTCTGGAACGGCGGCTCCAAGAATGAATAGTAAAGCTACAGTGAGAGGAAAGAAATCCAAAGTAAGCATCCAACCCCAAACAAAGGCAGCGGGGACTATTCTGTAGTCAAACAGGGAGAAGTAATTCTTGAGAAAGCCCAAATATGCGGCTTTGAATCCATCGTACATCTTGCACTCTACAAGATCTGAAGCATCGTACAGTCTCCACTTCATTCCCGCCTTCTTTATTAGCCTCCCAAGAGCAATATCGTCCACTCCATGGTCCCTTACAGACTCATGGCCTCCTATTGAAAGATAGGACTGTCTTGTGAACATCATGAACTGACCGCTGGCTGCCGCGAGTGATTTGCACCTCTTGCCATACGCGATAATGAGTGGAAAGATCGAGAAGACACTGTGAATCATAAATGGTATAGTTATCAACTCACCCAGCGTGTCGGTCCTCTCCTTAACCATGGCCGTCAACAGATCCGTTTTTTCTCTAATCATGACGCTTACAGCGTGTGAAATTGTGGAGGAAGCGTGAACGGTATCGGCATCTGTGAAAAGGAGGATCTCTCCCTTCGCTTCTCTTGCAAGCTGGTGGCATGCCCAGTGCTTCCCGAGCCATCCTTCTGGCAAAGCTTCTCCCTTAATTATTCTGAGGTTGTTAAACTCACTTCTCATTGATTCAAGGATTTGGAGTGTTGCGTCGGATGAGCTATCGTCGAGTACGATTAGTTCGAGATTGCGGTAATCCTGATGGAGAAGGGAGTAAACGCACCTTGAGATGTTTTTCTCTTCGTTTCTGGCGGGAATCAGTACTGAAACCAGAGGGCCATGGAGAATCCTTTCGAAACGGCTGATCTTTTTCATCAGAATCGCGTTAGAGACTGAAATTAAAAACATCATACCTAGGAAGAGAGCAACTGAAACTGACTGGGAGAGAAGAGAGGTCATTTTTCCTTCCTCCGAAACGTGAATGCTATGGGAAAAGCAAGCTGCTCCCTGTGTTTGAAAGCAAGAATTGATGTGTTTATTGTCCAAATTGAGATAGCAATAACGTCCTTTTGAACGATGAGAAAGATCAGGAGCCCAAACATGCTCAGAATGACCTTCCAGCCATCGGTCCTGGGATTAATGACGAATGAGAACAACAACATAAACGCTCCGATTATTGACGGCCCAATCCATTGAGTAAGGCCGGACCAGATGCCGAAAGAGACTGCTACAGCCTTACCTCCATTCATTCGTAGAAAGGGTGAAAAAGCGTGACCCAGAACCGGAGAAACTGCCATGGGGACTATCGCCCAGCCCGACATTCCTCCAATCGAAAGGGCGAGCAACACGGGAAGATACCCCTTGAAGTAGTCGAGCGCCATCGCAAGCAACCCAAGTGCTAGTCCTGCTCCCCTTATCACATTGGAAGATCCCGGGTTGCCGTCGCCAATCTCCCTGATCTTCTTACCGGTAGTCTTCTCGTAAATCATTTTAGAAAACATTATTGAGCCTGAAAAAAAGCCAATGAGAGTCCACAGGATAAACATCAAATCTTCCTCCGGCATAGAGCATATTACTTTCCTCATCTTAATGCCCCGAGTGCTTGACGAGGAGAGATCTCTCCTCTTGTTGACAGTCCAAACATCTTTCCGAGCTACGATTTTGCTTATTACTTGGTATCTTCTTCTAAACAACTTACATAGGAGAGAGCCACTTGTATGTCGACTGGGCCCAGGATTCACGATATCAACTCTATGCTTCTATTGAACCATGAGAAGTCTATTATACATAGCAAACCGGGCAAAGCGCTTCTTCTTGAGAGCGAATAGCTTGATTTCTGCAAGACCTGAAGTAAATGATAAAATCTCATCTATAAAAGGGAGGATGGTGAAGATGAAAAGAATTCCACTAGTGTTCTTACTTCTGCTCTCACTGACTTTGCTGCTCTCCGCTAAGAGTCTAGAAGATTTAACTACCGGCGAGTGGAGGCAGGACATCGGGTTTCTCGAAGAGAAACTGCTGAGCACTCACCCTAATCTATTTTTCAATACAGATGAGGGTACGTTCAGACACCTTCTGAGAAGTCTGGAACGCGATCTGGAGGACCTGTCGTCCAGCGAGATCTACACAAGGCTTACAGAGATCGTCGCATCGATTGGAGACGGCCACACGGCGATTTATCCTGATAGCAGGCTTGCTGTCTATCCAATTTACACTTACTGGTTCACTGATGGGCTTTATATAGTTGCCACATCGGATAGTGAAAAGTATCTGCTGAACTGCAGAGTAGTTGAGATTGCAGGCCTGGAAGTCGAAGATGTCTTTGAACGGTTGAGAAAGGTTGTATCATACGATAATGAATGGGGATTTCTCCAATCTCATCTGACTATTTGAATAAAGAAGAGATTATGAAGGGCCTGGGAATGGTTGACATGGATGGAAATCTTCTTCTTAAGGTCGAAAAGGAAGGAGAGATAATTGAAGCCTCCGTAAAGCCTCAAAGAGAAGGATTCCATTGGATACAGAAGAGAGCGGATGAGATAGAGAGAACCTATCAAGGAAGGAAGTACTGGTATCAGTACTAACCTGATTCCAGGATGACGACTGGCTACTCCCTCTACCCTCATTCTATACTCTCTACTTCCTCTCTTATGACAATACACGAGGATCCTGCATTTTCATTATGCTTCATGTGGTTCGGAAAAAGGAAACCCGTTCATACTGTTTAATTGTAGAATGTTTCATTCATTTGGACCAACCCAGTAAGCAAATTCGTCCTTGATCTCAGGGGAAATAGAGGAGGCAGCTCTGTCGTTCTGGCACCTTTTATTCTAAGAATGATGATAGATTGGAGATTGAACAGAACTGGAAAGCTCTTTGTTCTAGTCGATCGCGGAACCTTCTCTTCGGCAGTTCTCAATGCCATTTCCATGAGAAAACGCACAAACGCGATCTTTGTGGGTGAACCGACCGGTGGCAGTCCGAGGCACTATGGTGAAGTAGAGAAATTTCAGCTGCCTAACTCGGGAATTTCCGTAAGTTGTTCAACCACTTATTGGAAGACTACATCCGATACATCGGAAGCTTTTATGCCGGACATATTGGCGGTGAGATCCTTCCAGGACTATTACGAAATGCGCGATCTAGCCTTTGAAGCCGTTATGGCCTTTGGATGGGAAGGGGAGGGATAGATGTTAACTCTGTTTAAGAACGTTGAAGTATTTGCTCCAGAACCTCTCGGAAGGAAAGACATTCTGATTTCTGGAGAGAGGATTGTCGAAATCGATGAAGGGATTGATGAATCGGCCGTTCGGTCGCTCAGCGGAGATGTATTCGACCTAGGTGAGGCGTACGCTATTCCTGGATTTGTTGACGGGCACGTGCATCTAATCGGGGGAGGCGGAGAAGGAGGCTTTTCATCAAGAACTGCTGAAGGTTCTTCACAGCAATTCGCCGAAGTCGGTACCACGACAGTTGTTGGGATGTTGGGCACCGATGGTGTTACCAGAGATCACGTTTCGTTGCTTGCAAAGGTTAGGGACTTCCGAAACTCGGGGATAGATTCTTACATGCTGACAGGCTCTTACAGATACCCTTTGAAGACGCTTACGGGGGATATCATGAGGGATATTGTATTCATTCCCGAGATAATCGGCGTGGGCGAGGTGGCCGTCTCGGATCATAGAAGCAGTAACCTTAGTTCCACAGAGCTTCAGAGATTTGCTATGGACGCGCGTGTGGCCGGAATGCTTTCCGGCAAGGCTGGAGTGACCGTGCTGCATCTTGGAGATGGACAGGAGAAGCTTAAACCTCTTTATGAAGCAGTTGCCGACGGTACTCTCAATCCACGACAGATTATCCCTACACACATCTGTCGATCGGAGGAACTCCTAAGTCAGGGCATCGACTGGGTGAGCAACAAGGGCGGATATATTGACTTCACTGCGGATGAACAAAGCACACACCTGGTTCTGAAAGACATCTACAGCAAGAAGATCAGATTCGACAGGATCTGTGTCTCTTCTGACGGCCTCGGTTCTCTTCCCAGATTCGATGATGAAAAGAACCTGGTCGGGATAAAGCCGGCACCGGTCGATACTCTTCTTAAAACCTTCACAAGATTGGTCAAAGACAGAGGTCTTCCGATACATGAAGCTCTGAAGCCTTTTACGGCAAACCCGGCTGCGTTCTATCATCTGCAGAGAAACGGAATTGGGCTGCTCAAGAGGGGAGGCTCTGCAAACATCTTATTCATTGATCGGGATTTCCAGATAGTCGAAGTGATTTCCAGTGGAAGATCAATTTTGGAAAAAAGGCGATGATGGTATGAAACTATGTGCAGTTTATTACAGCAGATCTGGTTCGACAAAGGAAATTGCGGAAAGCTTTTCCGATTCTATTGGTGCAGAACTCTTCAAACTTGAAGACAAAAAGCCCTTGAAATCGATGTCCGGTCTCTATGCGCTGCTTGGCCTCGGAAGTCCGTTGAAGGAACCGCTTCCAGATATCGGCAGTTTCGAATTCCTGGTGCTGTTGACTCCAATTTACGCCTGGCATCCTTCGCCTCAGATGAATACTTTCGTGAACAATGCCAATCTGAAAGGCAAGAGTGTGTTTCTAGTAGGTGTAGGAGCCGGTGAGACAAATGAGAAAGCTCTAAAGAGATTCTCCGCAAAAGCCGAAAAGGCCGGCGTGAAAGTAGTCGGGACGAAAAACTTCAAAGGATTGCAGATTAAACAGGATTTGAAGGAGGTCAAATCGAATCTTATAGAAAGCGGGAAACAATTAGCCGGAATCATCGAAAGATTTGTCCAATAGACCTAGTAGAGATGTTTGAAGAGGATCTTTAGTCCAATCGAGATTAGCACAATTCCTCCGGTTGCTTCCATGAACTTGCCAAATTTCTGACCCAGTCTCTGTCCGCCCGTTACACCTAGAGCGGAGAGCGTTGCAGTTATCAATCCCGTCATCATAGCAGTGAGGATGATTGGTCTTCCAAGGAATGCGTATGCACTCCCTACAGCCAGTGCATCTATAGAGGTAGCTATCGAAAGTAAGATGAGCGTAAGGCCTCTGGTTCGATCCTTGCATGAGACTTCTTCTTTCCTGTCAAGAGATTCGAGCAGCATCTTTCCGCCGATAATTCCAAGAAGAATGAAGGCAATCCAGTGATCGAAATCCATTATATAGTCTCGAAAGCTTGCTGCGAGGAAATATCCGATGATCGGCATTCCAAACTGGAACAGTCCAAAATGAAATGCTACCCTGAAAACATGTCTGCGGGTTACATCCTCCAGAGAGATTCCAGTACATATCGAAACGGCAAATGCGTCCAGTGCTAGACCGGTTGCGACGAGCAGGTTCTCCATCTGAAGCTCCTGGTGTGAGATACCTAGATAGTAACACACCGAGAGACGAGAAGTCTTCAGAAAGAAGCAAAAGCATACTCATTACTGCTTTCAATCATGCGGAAACCGGTTTTCCTCTCGGAGTTTCATTCACTTCACCGGTCTTTCAGCAGAGGTCCTCTGGAGACAGAGAACGTGTGCTCTCCACCACCAGATTGTCTGACGATTCTCAACCACTCTGCTCCTTCTGCGGAATTCGATAGCTAATATTCTGTGAGCCGCTATAACTGACTCATTAAGCGTACCGGTATGGGTAGCTGCAGACTGGGTGGAGCCGGCAACCGGGAAATTCGGGACGAGAGTCACCCGCGTCACGTCCGGAGCCTGCATCGTTTTGATCGCTTACTGCTACGTATAGTTCGTACAATCCTTCTCCGGAGGACGATACTCTGCCTTGAACCTGCTGTTGTTATAGAGCATCTTGATAAAGACGCCTCTTTGCTCGAAAAGCGTGGTTGATCATGACAAGGAAGGATCGAGACTCTCAATCTAGTACAGGGTGTTATTCGCCACCGAGAGTGTGGCCGCCACCTTTGAGCGGCCTCCGAAGTCAACCAGCCAGTTCAATCATCCTAGTTGTTCAGAGGTTGTTGGCTTTTGCGCCTTCGGGTAGGACGATTTTTGTGATCTTCGTGTGAGTAATTGCTCCGTCACTGAATGATCCTGGAATTCCTTTGAGGGCTTCCCGTGAGATTCGAGAAATACTGTTTGAAACATCATCTGTGAGAAGATTAGTTCGAAGTATTTTTCCATCAATTTCTCGCTGGGTCCCGTCTCTATTGTCCAGAGATCATCGCCTGATCTATGGACTGAAAATCCATTTATCTGTCCTTCCATAGTTCTGAAAAGTGAATCTGTTTCACGATCCCGCTGAGCAGAATCCCAGGCTAACTCACCCGGAAGCAGGAATTTCAGTTCCGTTGATGCCTGAGAAAAGAAGTATCGTTCTTCCTCAGTTCTTTCGATGTATTGTCAGTGGATTTTATACATTGAAGCAAGGGCAGAAGCCGGAACATATTCCATTCTCGATATCAGGGCCTTTACACTATCGTCTACTAAAATAGTGTCTTCTCTTTTGTGCTCCATGAAAATTGCACTAAGAGCAATCGGAAGGGTAGACAGAGAAACAGGCAGTAGCCTCACATTGAACCCTCGCAATCACTCATCCAGGAAGTGGCTTAGGTTGATGCAGCAATGGCCGCTATTGCGGTTAGTATTCGGCAGTTGAAGTCTACTCCCTACACTTTATAAGTTTTCGTAATTCGAAACGGCGCGGCTCGGACAAATCTACCCAAAGCGTGACTCCGGGAAGGCCGACACCCTAGTGGAGCTCTTGTTTATCTTATCTCCAGGTCATAGCAGGGGAACCTCAGAGAGGCACCATATGAAGAAGTTTTTAATAAGGTATCGAATGTTATCATGAAAGAAGGGAGTACAATGTGGTTCGAGGGGTGCAAGGATGGAGCTTATCTATGGCACATGAAACCCGGCAAAAGTGACGAGCATGAAGAAGATGCTTGATGGACTGGATCTCCAGATAAAAGACCTGTGTTCACTCGATCATCTTCCGACTGTTGAGGAGTCCGGAATTAGTCCTCTCGAAAATGCCAAAACAAAGGCGGAGGTTTACTATCGCTTAATTGGCAAACCCATCTTTGCTTGTGACTCCGGACTTTACATCGAAGGCCTAGATTCTGAACTTCAGCCGGGAGTGAAAATCAGAAGGTTGGGTCACACGGTCATGAATGACGATGAGATGATCTACTACAGTAAGCTCGCGGCTGGTCTCGGGGGTCGAGCAGTAGCACATTGTAGAAATGCAGTCTTTCTTGTTCTGAAAGAAGATGAAAGATACTGGCCGATGGACGATGCGATTGAGGAAAAAATTTATCTTGTGAGTAAGTCTCATTCGTTAAGAGCTGAAGGGGTTCCTCCGAATTCACTCTCTGTAGACATTCGAACTGGAAGGTACTTCGTTGAACTCAACGAGGAAGAGAGATCCAGTATCGATCACTGTCATAATGGTTTCAGGAGGTTTTTCAGCGAAGTAATTCGTTTGGTTCTGGAAAGGGATCGTATAACCGCAACGAAGGTGACCCCCGCGGTTCGAATTTCGCCATACGACACCGAAAAATCGACAGGAGGGAGAAATGGCTTACAAGACAATTAATGGAACTCGACTTTACTACGAGATTAGAGGCAATGAAGGAGGAAGCGAGACGATCGCCTTTTTCAATGGAGTCATGGCTTCGACGAACAGCTGGTCGCTGCAAACAGGTGTCTTTGAGAGATTCGGGTACAAGATTCTCCTTCACGATTTCAAGGGCCAGCTTCTCTCGGAAAAACCGGCTGGGCCTTATACGTTCAGAGAGCATGCTGAAGAGGCTTTGCTTCTAATGAAGGAACTGGATATTGACAAAGTGCACATAATCGGTACTTCTTACGGAGGCGAAGTAGCTCTAAGATTTGCCATTGATTTTCCTGAGATGGTTAAGTCAATTTCAATCATTGATTCGGTGAGTGAGCTCGACGAGGTTCTAAAGCTTTTTATCCGCAATTGGAAAGAAGCAGCTGGCAAAGGTGACCCTGTGAAATTCTTCTGGAATATGGTGCCAGCAATCTACAGCAATTCCTTCATAAAGAGCAATATCAAGATGCTTGAAGAGCGAGCGAATGCATTGAAAAGGGTATCAGAGGACTACTTAGAGGGCCAGATAACTCTATATGATACGTTCTTGAGCGACGTGTACATGAGCGATTCACTTGGAAGAATCAGCTGCCCAACGCTTCTAGTCTGTGGCGAAGAAGATATTCTGAAGCCCAGGAAGTTTTCGAAAATCATGGCGGACAGGATCCAGAGATCGGAATTCGCTGTTATTCCTGATTGTGGTCACGTGACAATATTTGAAAAGCCAGACGTACTGAACAGCCTGCTTCTAGGCTTCATTATGAAGAACTCCGATCTTGGAGCTTAATTAGTTTTATGACCGTTATCAGTTAAGAGCTTCTTCTTTGGAATAGCTTGAAAAGCTCCATCACTATCAACAGAGGCGCTGCACATGCCAGCAAAATCAGCCACTGGGAGATCGAAACAGGAGAAACACCGAGCAAGTTCTGGAATAAGGAAGTGTTCATTGCAATCAGGTGAAGGCCGTGTGCTGCAATAACTCCAAAAACCAGAATGTAGTTTCTCCTAAGGGGTACCCTAAAGGCCGACTCTGTTTCTGATCTGCAATTGAAAACATGAACGTTTTGCATAAGGACAAACAGAAGAAGAAGTAGATTTCTTGCGGAGTCCTCTTCCATTCCGGAACCCAGAAACACCATCCAGGCAACAAAGGCAACAAGCCCCATTGAGAACCCTGACAAGAGTGTCTCTCCAATCATCAATCTGTCGAAGATCCCCTGGTCTGTTCTTCTTGGGGGATTCTTCATCACCCCGGGTTCGCCTTTCTCGAAGGCAAGGGCAACGTCTTGTATTCCATTCGTGACAAGGTTTAGCCAGAGAATCTGAACCGCAACTAAAGGGAGAGGAACATTGAAGATCACCGCGAGAACAAATAGCAGAAGTTCAGCGGCGCCAGTCGATATCAATAAGTAGATCACTTTGCGAACGTTTGCAAACGCGAACCTACCCTCCTCTATTCCCGATACTATCGAAGCAAAATTATCATCTGTGATGATTATCGAACCGGTATCTTTGGCAACATCTGTACCCGAACCCATTGCTACACCAATGTTTGCCCTTTGCAGTGCAGGAGCGTCATTCACACCATCACCCGTAACTGCTACGAAGTGGCCTTCTCTCTTCAGTGCTTCAACGATATGAAGCTTCTGGACTGGAGACACTCTTGCAAAGACATTGGAAGAAAGGCATAGGTTGGCAAATTCTTTGCTTTCGTGGTCGCCGGCGCTCTCGAGGTCTTTGCCCGTAACTACTTTGTCGTTCTTTCCTATGATTTCGAGTTCTTCTGCAATTGCTTTGGCCGTAGACGGGTGATCTCCAGTTATCATAATGACTTTGACTCCAGCATCCTGGCTTTCTCTGACCGCACCTTTGACTTCCGGCCTCAGCGGATCTATGAATCCGACTAGTCCGATGAACACAAGGTCGTTAATCTCATCAATCTCAATATCATCACGGTCTACTTCACCTGAAGCGAAGGCCAGCACTCTGTAGCCGCCTTCAGCCAACGAAAGCGCTTTAGCCTCAATTTCCTTGCTGTCGAGCTCATTGGTGCTACCGTCATCATTCAACACAGTTTTGCATCTCGAAAGGATCGTCTCGACCGCTCCCTTCATAGCACATATCTTTTTTCCCTGGTATTCATAAATGGCTGCAGAGTATCTCTTCTCCGATTCGTATGGAACTTCTCTCAATACCCGAGTCTCTTCACGAAGCGACTTCGGTGAAAGACCCGATTTGTAGGTCATTGAGAGAAGAGCAACGTCCATTGCGTCACCACTTTGATGCCAATGGTCGTTCTCCTTTTCGAGAACACCTTCATTGGCTATAACGGAAATCTTTATTAGTTCTTTCAGAGCTTCGGGAATCTCATGTTCGATTCCTTGAAACTCTCCTTTGTCGTTATATCCTTCACCACTTATTTCATAGTCCTTTCCAGAAGCTAGTCTTACAATTCTTGCAGTCTGCTGGTTAACTGTAAGTGTTCCGGTTTTGTCACTGGCGATGACGGTGCAACTTCCGAGACTCTCAACTGCTTCGAGCTTTCTGACAATAACGTTCCTTTTTGCCATCCTGCTCGTTGCGACTGAAAGCGCAACAGTTAGAGCAACGGGAAGCCCCTCGGGGATGGCGGAAACAGAGAGCGCCACGGCGAGAAAGAAGACGTCGGAAAGAGGGTATCCTTGCAAGAGTCTGAGCAGAGCGAATCCGGCCGCTGCTATCAGCACAATATATGCAATCTTGCGCGTGAATTCCTCCATCCTAATCACGAGAGGAGCCTTCCCTTGCTCGGATCCAGTTACGACTTCTGCAATCTTTCCAATTTCGGTGCTGTTGCCTGTTGCGACTACGACTCCCTTTGCTCTACCCGTTATTACTGTTGAACCGGCAAATGCCAGGTTCTTTCGATCGCCTATCTCAAGATCTTCGTCGAGTTGATCCGTGTTCTTCTCAACGGTAGTAGATTCGCCTGTTAGAAACGACTCGTCGACAGAAAGATTGTTGGTTTCTATTAACCTGATATCAGCGGATAACCTATCACCCGACTCGGCAAGAACAATGTCTCCAGGCACCAGTTCTTTTGAGTTTACCGTTCTGGTCTCCCCGTTGCGTATTACTCTTGATTCCACTTTCATGATTTTCAGTAGAGCCTCGGCGCTCTTCTCGGCTTTGAATTCTTGAGTTGTTCCGATAATTGCGTTCAGGACAACCACGGCAAGGATAAAGATTGCATCATCGGGTTCACCAATTATCACGGAAATTAATCCGGCAATCAGGAGTATGTAGATCAAAGGGTCCTTGAACTGCGAGAGAATTATCTGGAGGATAGTGACGGGTTTTTTCTTTGGGAGTTCATTTGGACCGAATCTGTTTAACCTCTCTTTGACTTCTTCTGATGAGATTCCCTCCTTCGAGCTATCCAGATTCTGGAGAGTTTCCTCTACCGAAAGCTTATACCACTTTGTGTTTTCAATACTCTTCTGCATTGTTCCCCCCTGCATCAACAGGAATTCGAGTTTCCTGGTTTTGAGAAGGCCCTCAATGAACTGACCTCAATTGCTCTGGGTGATGAAATACTTCACCCAAGGTCTGCAATATCTAGAAGTATCCTTGAATCCAAATTTCCTGTAGAACTCAACAGTAGAATTCATGAATGATCTTTCAATGTCAAATGATTTCATTCTTCTAATGCCTTCCAAAAGTAGTTGAGTTGCAAAACCGAGATTTCTGTAGTCAACGTGTGTGCCGACCGGTTCAAAGTTTCCATATCGGTTTTCCAGATCGAGCCAAATCGTACAAAAGGAAACATGCTCGCCATTGGGACTTACAACAAAAAGGTCTAGCTCTCTACCGTAATCAGGAGCTTTCTGAATCTCTCTGAAAGCGTCTGCTGGAGGCCAATGTGAAGGTGGACAAAAACCATGAAAGGCCATCGCCTTTGCTCTTGATCTCTTGATCGGATCGTCTTCTTCAGCAATACTGAGTACTTTGTATCCTACCGGAAAGGAAGGAGTCTCTGCATCATCGTGAATCTCATAGACAATGTAGGGAATAGGTGTCTCCAGTCTGATGTAGCCTTTCTCCTCCACCACCGATTCAAGATCGTCAAGATCTTTGACATAGAGTTTCACGAACCCATATCCATTTGCCCAGTCTGCAAGGTTCTCTTCAATGTAATCGATAATCTCAGGACAAAGAAACCCGTAATTCGGATGGATTTGTGTCCAGGCTTCTCCGGGCTCTTCGTTTTCGGAATGTGCTACAGCAACTACTTCTCCATCGCCGGTTTCCCAGATTCCAATTCCGTTTTGCCATAGAGGAAGATCGTCTCTGTGGTCCACATGTGGTCTCGTCGGAACGCCGAAATAACTTGTTGAATAGTACTTATGGAGAGGTATGATGTGAAATCTACAGATATTCCACCTGTCAATGGTCCAGTTGAAAGGTCCTCCACAGAGTGGGAAAGTCTCTATTATCAGGTTTCTTATTCTCATGTAGTCACTCTCTGGGACATAGCTCCTCATGGTGACATCTTTCTTCAAAGAGATCCCTCCCTGAACATAGCATGAGACTTTCTGCACCGAATAATTGTGAATTATACCATAGCAGCAAATCCAACAACTCTCCCCAAGTCTCTCGCTACAGTACAACCAAAAGAAAGGGCCGGAATTCACCCGGCCACTTTTCATCAGTCTCGAGCTGCTGAGCTTATCTGAGGAGCTCAGTATTGAATCGCTCTAGGAAGCTTCTTGGCCTGCTCAATCCAATTCAGAATCTGTTTCTTGGATGGTAATTTGCGCACGAGTCTCTTTGCTGCATTTACTTCCACTACCTTTTCATAAAGGTTATCACCGTTTCTCTTAGAGAGTTCTGGCACTGTGTCGACTCCAGCTGCTTCAAGTAGTTCAGAGTATTCTCCCCCGATTCCCTTGATTCTCATCAAATCTGCGTGATTCACCCAGGTAAGGATGGTCTCTTCAAGAATATCGGTTTTCTTAGCAAGTTCGGCTCGTGCCTTCTTTGTTTCGCAGGTCTTCAGAAGCGCTTCGATTGAATTTACACCCGCATCCTTGAGCTTCTTTTCAAACACGGGTCCGATCCCTTCTACAATAGTGAGTTTCGCCATTGATCTTCCTCCCTTCTATATAGTGGTTTTGATTTCAAACTATCCCGCAACTGCTCTGCCACAACCACATGATTCACTTGGCCATTTCTTGAGCAAGTCCCCAACGGAGGAACTCTCGCAATCAACAACTTGCCCCTCTTTGCTCTTGTCAAGCAAATCGGATGACATCCTCTAAACATCTCCGCTGCTGCCCTATTTACAAAGCAATCACTTGTTGGCGCGGAATCAATATTTTCATCTTTTTTCTCCTTGTCAAGGACCACCAGAAGCAACTATGCCAGTTGCCTAAGAATGCCTGAAACACGATTGGGCTATAGTTTTGTCGGCTCCCAAGATTCTTCTTCATTTCATTTTCCACATAGTCCAGCTAACGCATCTCAGACTCTTTGGTCTTGTGAACGGCTGAGATGGATATACGGACATTCTCTGGAGTATCTTCCCGATGCTTCTTCAACCCCTTGCTGAGAGATTCAAAACCTGGCTCAGTCGAGGAGTAGAGCAAAAGCCCCTTTAGGAGCGTAGGGACACAGGTTAAGTGCGTTCTCTGACCTTCTCCGGAGTTGTATTAACGGATCGGGCTAGTTCCGAAGCGTCATCTTCTTCACAAAGCTGCTTCAGCTCGAGATCAAATAGTCTCACAAATGGCCTCCCTCCTTTGAAATTAGGTAACACCAATGTTATTATACTTCCTTGTTATAAAAAGAAAGGTACTTGGAGAGAGTCGACACTCGAGGAAATCAATACTCCTGGATTCAGTCCTTCCGAAATCTAGTAATACGGACTTTAAGACTTGCAGACTCTATAATTCAGTATGTTGGCTGTGAATCATTGGAGCTCAAAACTCTTCCGAGAGCTGAATTACGAGCGAACCGAATTCTTCGATACTAGGAGCTCAAAGTGAAAAGGAAAGTGAATCTGATTTCTCAATTATCGTTGTTCTGTATCTCTCTTTCTGGAATAGCCTTTCAACTGTTATTGTCCAGGAATCTTTCGGGAGCACTGATGCAATTGAGCTACTACGCTTTGCAGACGAATCTGATAGTCGCAATAGTCGCCCTCTTGAATGCAGTATTCTCCATAAGGACAGCAAAATCACAAATAACAGCAGGATTACTGAGCATTATCACGGGTGGTTCGGTGTTGTGGATAACAGTGACTATGACTATTTACCATCTCCTTCTTTCGGACCACTATTGGCCCAGAGGACAGGCTCTGTTCGCTAACAACCTTTTGCACTAAGTTACACCGCTTCTCGCGATAATCTTCTGGCTAATCTTTGAAGAAGGGAAATCATATAGGTTTTTCTATCCCTTACTCTGGGCGGTATATCCTCTTTCCTACGCGGTTGTTTCGGTGATTCGAGGAGCCATAACAGGTTTTTTCCCTTACTGGTTTCTAAAACCCGCTGCGGCCTATCCAAACGGAATTGGTTCATATCTAAATCTCTTCATCTTCACTCTTGTTGTCGGTTTGATTTTCATCGCGACCGGCTATCTAATGGTCTTCTTGAACCATCTACATCTTTCTGGCGGTCGCTTTACAAATCTATTCAAGAATAATAACCAAATTTGATTAGAAAACTGGCCTAAAAGTCAGTTTGCATTGATTCATATCTCTTGTCCTTATGTAAGTTAAGAAAAGGAGGGCTGGGCCCTCCTTAAGAGAACTAACAACTCGCTGTTAGCGTGTTCCCAAACCTTTGCGGTATCCTCTTCCTTCGCCGAAAGACTTCTCCGCTTCAGAACTACCATTTCTCAAGCGTTTCTGAAGCATCTCTCCGTCATTAGGACATGACTCTCCTACATTGGCTTCAGTTCTTTCAGCAAAACGCGGACACTCTTCGGAAGCAAGTCTAGCGCCCTTGTTTCCTCTGAGTTGCTGACCAACAGCATAGGTTAGAGTTGCCGCCAGGAAAAGTATAAGTACGATTATGACTACTTTCTTCATCCCTATGCACCTCCTTCATTCAAGCAGTACACAAGATATTACTATCCATTCCTTAGAGTTTCCTTAGATTCTCAACTTGGACTTATATTCTGCAGCAAACACTTGGACGGAGCGAATAGCATCACCTAATCAGCAAACAGATCGTGGAGTTCCAAGTAGATTTAATTATGCTGTTCATTGAATAATCGAGATTCGATATCACTGCTTTGACCGGATCCCTTCAAGAACAAAGAGGAAATACGAATTGAATTAAGTGATCTCTCCTTTCTTCCCTAGAGTAGTTGAGCATCTCTAGTTCCAGAACGTATGCTAGAACTCCCTCAATGCATTAGCATCTGTATTCCAAAGCTTTGTAGGTGATTGCATTTTCCAATTGTCGCTTTGCTAGAAGAGTTTTCGTAATAAACACTAGGGAGAGTTTGAAAGGATTTTCACTCGTTAACAATGTTCTGCTTGAAACGGAATCACTCAGGGCAAAGGCCATTCAGGAAGCCTCCACTCGTTAACAACGTTCTGCTTGAAACCCGTGAATCAATGTTCTGACATTCTGTGTTCTTGGGGACTCCTTGGAGCTCCTAGTAACCGCTTGGTCTTTCCTGCACTATCATTCTATGATTTCCCTAACGGTATTGTTCATCTCGTGAGGAATGAGAACCTCCAAGTAACCTTCTATAACATCCCTCCTTTATTGAAGGGTGACCTAAAACTACCCGCTAGCAAAGCCCCTTGAAAATCGTGACGCACTTATCTTTCGGTTCCACGATTCCACCGCTCAACAAAAACCTAGAAATAGAGTTTTGTCGATTTCATGCCGATTGTTTCGTAGATCTGTTCAGTTTGAAGGCGGAAAAGAAGAGGGCCCTGATGAGCCCTCTCTACAAAATTCAGTAGTAAATCAATTCAAGAAGCAGGTAGAAGGCATTTATGCTTTCATAGTATCCATCTATCTCCCAGTAATAGAGATCGTAGCTGCCATCGTCATATACTTCGAATTGGCAGTACACTTCTGCTGGAATCCCTCCAAGGTCGAAGGTTCCATAGAACTCTACAATATCGAGATCATCTGTTGATAGAAAGTAGTCCCAGTATGGATCGTAGAAGAAACTGTCAAAGGCTTCCCCTAGCGTCATCCAGTTGTAGTACACGTCGAAATATGAGTTCTTGACGTCCGTGATTTTCGATGCAAAGATTGAGTTCAACAACGTATTAATCAACGTATCGTCCTGAGTAACATCGTCAACTCCGAGGTAAGCGATCTCGAAGGTCCGTTCATCGACGTTTACTATGAACTGGAAGAGAGCTTCAACAAGCTCGTCGTTGCTGTAGAAGAAGCCCGAGAACTCTACAACGTCTAGATTGTCGGAAGTAAGGAAGTAATCCCAGTAACTATCGGCGAAAAAGCTGCTGAAAGACTCTCCTATTACCCTGTCGGGGAATTCGTAGAAGAAACCGTCTCTTACTATGGAGATTGCTACAGCAGCCCTATCGGGAAGAAAGATCCTCTCCAAAAAAGCGTACTGGCCGCTATTATCCTGAGGAACTCCATTGATCTCCCAATAGCTCAATGTGAAGGTAGAGTCCTCTTCTACAACCGAGAATCGCATCAGAACCGTTGAACTTCCCCTATATTCATCCGCGAAGCTGCCGCTGAACTCAACAATGTTTTGCGTTCCTTCCTTCAAATGCTTCCATCTTGACATCTCGAAGAATGAGTCAAAGGCTTCGCCTATGGGCACATCGGGGAAATTATTGAAAGTTCCGTCGGTTACAATACTGATGAACTTCGCACTGTCTTGTGACAATAACCGCTGGGAGAAAACGGAGCTGGCGATAAGGACTATCAAAATCAGCAAAACAGAAAACTTCTTCATAAACCAACCTCCTTTGTCCTATACCTTGATTAGTAATTGATCTTGAATCTTTGAATCCTATTTCCTAATTGCTCCAGTACAAACACATTGTCTTTACCGTCGACACATATATTGAAAGGCTTCGTAAATAAACCACTTGTAGTTCCTACACCTCCCCACTCAAAGAGGAAGTTTCCGTCCGGATCAAGAACTAGTATCATACTTGTCATTTTGTTTATAAAGAACAGATTTCCAAAACGATCTACCACAGACTCTCCAGGCTGGCCCCAGTTGCCTTCATAGGTTGAGGCCCAGTTTGAAATGTAGTTCCCTTGGGAATCAAACTTCTGGATTCTTCTCATTATGTCGTCCGATACGTAGATGTTTCCATTGCTGTCAACACTCAACCCCGATATTGAGGCGAGATTGCCGGGGTTCATTGCCTCGAACATGTTTACCTTTGCGCCTACTGTCAGCAGAAGAGTTCCTTCCCCATCGAAAACCTGAACTCTTTGATTGAAAGCATCGCCTACATATATTGTGTCTGCGCCATCGATTGCAATATACATAGGTCCGTCAAACTGACCGGGTTCTGCACCTTTACTTCCCCATGACTTCACAAACTTGTTCTCGTTATCGAACTTCTGAACTCTGCCATTCTGGGAATCAGCGACGTATATACTGCCTTTAGAATCTACAACAACATCATGCGGGAAAAGGAATTCACCTCGCTCGCTGCCAAACCTTCCGAAGGACATTTGGTGTTTTCCGGTGCTGTCGAAAACCTGAATTCTATGATTAAGTGTGTCGGCTACGTAAATGAAATCTTTCCCGTCTGAGGCAAGCCCCTGAGGGTCACTGAACTGTCCGTCCTTGTTTCCTTGAGACCCCCATGACTTTTCGAAAGTCACGGACAAACCTAGCAACGAAATAGAAGAAATAATCAGAACCGTAAGAATGGCAAACCACTTCAAAAAATCCACCCCTTTTGGCATCTCATTTTGCCTGTCTGATCTTATCATCCCTGATGCTCAAAACAGAACGATTTCATACACTCGTATCGGGTGATTCCGGGTCTTCGGTCGCAAATGAAAATGAAGGAGCGAGGAAGGCGCAAAACCAAGTATAAACGTGATGTGATGCTTCTACCAACAATCATTGTCTTTGTTTGAGGTTACCGGGCGTTGCCACATAAAGCTACGTGTTCTAAACTATAGATGAGATGTCGTTGATTATTCCTCATAATCGATGGTGATTCAATTTAGCAAGTATATACCCTCAAGATAGAATGAACACCAAAAACCAAATTGAATTGGAGGTGCCTCAATTGGCAAAGATGATTAAGAAGAATTACCTACTTGCTCCTGGGCCCACCCCGGTTCCTATCGATGTACTACTTGAAGGTGCTAGGGATACTATTCATCACAGAACTCCACAGTTCAAAAAAATCTTTGAAGATGCGGTAAGCGGCACTAAGAATGTCTTCAAGACGGAGAATGATCTATTCATTCTAGCTTCTTCAGGAACAGGTGCCATGGAAATGGCCGTCACGAATATTGTAAATCCCGGCGAGAAAGTCATAGTTTGCAGTGTTGGAAAGTTTGGCGAAAGATGGCTTGAGCTAGCAAAGACTTTCGGTGCAGATGTTGTCTTGTTGGAGAGGGAGTATGGAGATTTCTACACTCCGGAAATGGTTGAAGAATCCCTTAATGCCAACCCGGATGCGGTTGCAGTTCTGACGACTCTTAGTGAGACATCCACAGGTACTGTAATGGATATCGAAGGTATCAGCAAAGTTGTGAAGAAGGCCGGCAAGCTGATTGTGGTTGATGGTATAAGCGGTCTTGTTGCAGAGCCATTGCTAACGGATGAGTGGGGACTGGATATCGTTGTCTCCGGTTCTCAGAAGGGTTTCATGCTACCTCCTGGACTGGCCTTCATATCATTCAGCAAAGAAGCCGTTGAAAAGGCTAAGAACACGAAATCGACAAGCTACTATTTTAATCTGAAGAAATATCTCAAAGACCCTCTTCCATGGACGCCCGCAGTTAATTTGATCTATCAGCAGAGCCTTGCAGTAAAAATGCTCCTTGACGAAGGCATGGAGAATGTGTGGGCACGACACGAACTGATGGGAAAGGCAACAAGAGAAGCCATAAAAGCTATGGGGCTGGAGCTTTTTTCCAAGAGACCGGGAAACGTCCTCACTTCTGTCAAAGTACCTGAAGGAGTCGACGGCGGCAAAATCGTCTCTATTATGAGAGACGAATATGGCGTAACAATCGCAGGAGGACAGGGCGCGATGAAAGGAAACATCTTCAGAATTGCACACCTCGGCTATATGTCCGACTATGACGTAGTAATTGCCCTAACGGCTCTTGAGAAAGTCTTGCGAAGACTCGGCTTCAATGTCGAGTACGGGACCGGAGCGAAAGTCGCTATGGAAGTATTCGAAAAGGAGGGTGCGTGATGCTTCGACTTCATGCTAACGATCCTCTAGATAAAACTGCGATGAAGATACTCGAAGACAGCAATCTCTTCCAGATATCTGCAGAGCATCTCGATAAAGATCAGTTGCTTGAGATAATGCCTGAGGTTGAAGTGCTCGTTGTCAGGAGTGCGACGAAAGTCACATCAGAGATAATCGAGGCAGGGAAGAAACTCAAGCTAATCGCAAGAGCTGGAGTTGGGTTGGACAATGTAGATGTCGAGTCGGCAAGGAAGCACAATATCCTTGTCAGAAATACACCTGGCGCGAACGCGATATCGGTGGCTGAGCTGACTTTTGGATTGCTTCTTGGACTGGTCAGACATATTCCAAGAGGTACTTACGGAATTAAGGAAGGAAAGTGGGAGAAGAAGGAGCTCAAGGGTACCGAGATCTTTGGCAAGACTATAGGATTGATCGGGTTTGGAGCAATAGGCAGAGAAGTAGCAAAGAGAGCATTGGCATTTGGAATGAAAGTCTGTGCGTACGATCCTTTTGTTAAGGAAACCGATTTGGAAGTCGATCTGACGGACACCATTGACTCACTTATTGAGAGATCGGATATAATATCGCTCCACATACCCCTCACTCCCGAAACGAAACACATAATTGGTGAAAAAGAGATCTCCCTGATGAAAGACGGCGTTATTATTATCAATGCAAGCCGAGGTGGGACCATAGATGAACAGGCACTCTACAACGGATTGGTTTCAGGTAAGGTTTCTGGAGCAGCCCTTGATGTTTTTGAGGTAGAGCCGCCGTCCGACGAGTTGAGAAGGAAACTTATCGGACTGGGGAACGTCATTTGCGTTCCTCATGTAGGAGCAAGTACATCGGAGGGTCAGAAGAGAGTTGGCCTGGAGATGGCCAAGATAATCGTTAAAGAGTGTAAGGGCATGATATAATTCACAATGATTTTTCTGGTGGAGGTGTGAGTGTGAAAGTATATGTAGACAAAGATACTTGTATTGGCTGTGGCGTGTGCGAAGGAATATGCCCCGATGTCTTCAGAATGAATGATGATGGAAAGGCAGAGGTGATTGTTCCGGAGACAGAAGCGGCTTGTGCTCAGGATGCCGCTGATTCCTGTCCAGTTCAGTCAATAAAAGTAGAATAGTTTCCAATTCTTAACGATCACATGTAGGGGCAGACAAATGGTCTGCCCCTTTCTATAGTGGAACACAAAATTTGTCTATTTTTTCTGCGTGTTAAGTCTGGTATAGTAGTAATTGCTTCGGAGCTACATATTATTCGTTATTTCCTATTATGCGGTTCGCTTCAGGGTTACAGCTATTATCCGTGGAGGTCGTTGTGTCTAATTCTATAATAAGCACTCTTAAGAAGAAGGTCTCAAAGAAAACGTGGGACAACTGGTTCTCCACATTTGAATTGAAAGAAGTCGAAGATGAGAAAGTGGTTTTCTCTGTTGCCAATCTATTCATAAAGGATTGGCTCCAGACAAAATACGGAGGAGTCATTTCCGATTCAATATCAAGTATCCTTGGAAAGAAAATGCCTTTCGAAATAATCTACAAAAGCAAAGAGACCCCCTCTGAGGAGCAAAGCGATTCAAGAGTTTCCGGTTCTCTGTTGAAAAGAAAGCCGCTGATGATTTCCAACCTAAACCCGGAATACACATTCAGAAATTTCGTTGTTGGGAGCGAGAATAAGGCGCTCTACCAAGTTGCGCTTGATGTTGCCCAGAATCCGGGCAAATATAATCCCTTCTTCGTATACGGAGATGTTGGGCTGGGTAAGACACATCTCCTTCAGGCAATCGCTCAAGAGACGATGAACAGTTTTCCTGACAAGAAGGTGCTATACATAACAAGCGAGCAGTTTATGAACGACATGATTCAATCGATAAAAGAAAACAACATTCAGAAATTCAGAGACCACTACAGAAAGAAATCCGACATTCTTTTGATCGACGATATCCAGTTTCTAATTGGGAAGAAAGGAGTTCAAAACGAGTTCTTTCATTCATTTAATGAGCTTCACGATTCGGGAAAGCAGTTGATAATATGCTCTGACAGAAATCCTGAGGAGCTTGATACTTTCCACAGCAGGCTTAAATCAAGATTCCAGATGGGCATGCTTATGTCGATCCAGGAGCCCCAGCCTTCTACGAGATTTCATATTGCTAAACAGCTTGCTCAGAGAGAGTCCGTTTTACTTCCGGACGATGTGGCGAAAGTTTTGGCCGACAATATCGACGGAAACTTAAGAAGACTTAGAGGCGCAATCATAAAGTTGATAGTTCACAGCAGTGTTTTCAGATCACAGATAGACCTTTCTCTGGCAACTCAAATACTTCAGTCTTTTACGGGATCAGTAAATGTTCCAGTATCTCAGAGACCGATAGACCAGATCTATGCTGCTATTGAGAAGATTATGAAAGTTACCAGAAAGGAGATTGAATCGGGAAGTCGAAGTAAAGATATAGTTCTTGCCAGACAGCTGACAATGTACATTCTGAAAAATCACTTCGGCAAACAAGTAACGGAGATAGCAAGGGAAACCGGGAAGCAGCACTCAACAGTGATTCATTCTCTGAAGAAGATTGATAAAAGCGTCATGATGGGTAAGGGTGCCACAAAGCTCTTGTTTGATGACATTATCGGGATACTCTCTTCGAATTCCGCTGCCGTTTGACCTCTTGGACCTGAATCAGAAATGAGGTACGTGATTTTCGGAGAATAGCCGATAAAAGTAATCCGAATATTTCATTCAGGAAATCTCTCGGGTTGGGATGCGAGGGACAATTTCTTTATAAGCTTTTTATGGATGGGAGGTATCGATGAAATACACGATTAGCGTTTCGATTTTCTTGGCTCTCGCTATGGTGATAATCGGAGTAGTATTTAACTGGCAAGTCAATAGGCCTGAGAAGATTTCACAGATCAATTCACAACCATTTGGCAATCTGGAAGATGGAGTGTATGTTGGAAGAGAAGGTTACGTTGGACTTGAGGTTGAAATACTGGATGGGAGGATAATTGAGATAAGAATTGTTCAGAATCGTTCAGATAGGTATGCTAGAAGTGCAGAAGCCTTAACCGAAAGAATTGTTGAAGCTCAGAGTCTCGATGTAGATGTGATTACCGGAGCCACAGCAACAAGTGAGTCAATTGTTGCAGCGGTAAAGGCGGCAATAGGCGAAATCGAAGATTAGATCACCGTTCAAGAAGAACAGATAGATTCCAAAGCAAAAAGCCGATATCGTGCGCTGCATCGTCTTACGAGTTTTGTTAGAAATTAGAAATATGAATACATATTGCAATTACATACTAGCAGGCTCAAAGAAACTGATAATCGGATTGTTGAATTCTCCGGAAATCTTCCATTGACTATCAATTCCCGTCAAGAAGATCGTACTCTCGCCGCTCTTTGAATACTTCTCTTCCCCAGATGAATAGTCGAGAGTGAAGAACACAGTCATTGTTGCTTCTCGGGAGTCTCTTTCAACTCTTTCTCTATCTACTTCAACAGTGTAACTAATGCCATCGTAGAGTTCGAAGAAGTCCGCATAGAAGGAGGCAACGGTGTCTTTTGGAAGCGTTCTTCCTAATGGACTTCCCGAAGTGGCGATCCAAATCTCTTCTGCGTAGAGCTCAAGAATTCTGTCTTCCCTGCCCCTGTTGATCTCACGCTCCAGCCTCGCAATCAAGCTGTCGGGTCTTGCCAGTATATATCCAACGCAACCAGAAGTGAGAATCATAGAGATAATCATCACCACTGTAGCAAAAAAGGCTCTTCTCCTTATCATATCGTCACCCCCGCTCATCTTCTTCTCTTAATAATAACAGATTTGCTTATCCAAGGATCTTTCAAAAGAATAAGTGAACCTACAAAGAGGGGGATCTTAACTATCTGCTTTTCCCGAACAAAAACCTCTATCCAAAGTCCTATCATTGAAGGAGTATGATGGTTTACAGAGGGGGATTGCATTGAAAAGAATCAGTCTTGTGTATTTCGTTCTGGCTCTCTTGATAACTACTTTCCTATCTGCGACATATTTGAGTTTTAGAGGTAGTTTTGAACGGATAGTTGTTAATAGAAACGGTATTAGACGTGGCGACGCTTTCACAGTTAAGGTTCCTGATTCGCTTTTCGGAAGGCCTTCCTTAACATACGTGAGAGGAGCAACCCTGGAAAGCTTGTCAGCCGATCGAGGGTATACTCAATACTCTTTCGTTGCTGACGATAGCGACGCGGTAGTTGTTATTTCGTTTCAAGGACTATTCAAAGCACGTAAGACTGTCTCTCTAGAGTTCGAGGATTTCATCGATATCAATTCAGATGGCTTCCCCGACAATCTAGTGCTTGATTTGGAAGATACAGAGAACTTCAGAACTTGGTTTGTGAATATTTCAGCTTATCAGGTTATTGAGTTTTCCAGCAGGTGGAGCTCTCAAGAGAGGGATTGCAGCGGGCTAATAAGATTCGCAGCTAGAGAGGCTCTCAAAAGGCATGATGAACAGTGGTTTCTTGATTCGGGTATTGACAAAGAGCTTTGGTACGAAAAGACAGGAATAGACTTGCAAGCGGTACCTGACGTTAAGAAGTACAACTACCCGGATATACCAATTCTGAAGAATAGAATCTTCATAAGTAACACCGGAGAATTCACTTATTTTGCCGATGCTTACAACCTGATTCGTAGTAGTATGGTATTTAAGGGCAGAGATCTCAGCGTTGCAAGACCTGGAGATATACTCTTTTTTCACCACCCCTCTCCATCAACTTTTCACTCGATGATATACACTGGCGATGGGTTGATCTATCATACCGGACCTCTTTCCGAAAGTGATTCAGGTGTTCTGAAGCTCTGGAGAATAGATGATTATTTACGAACGATGCCTTATCAATGGTTGCCAATATACAACAACGAAAACTATCTCGGGGTATATTCCTTCAAGTTTCTACCCCGCAAGTGATGGAGAGTGAAGGCAATGAGAAGAACCTTGGTGTTTCTTATTATTCTGTTATTCACAGGTTTAACGGCACTTGCTTTTCAGATTCAGCAGTATGGTTATGAGCTTAGATCATCTTTCGTAGAGTTGTACTCTATGGACTATCTACCTACAATATACACAGACGGCAAGGATAGTTACATCGATATCAAGATTTATGATTTGGACGAGCAGGATCTTACTGGGGCGATCACCATCGGGGATGTCGGAATCTCCGGCGATCCACTCTACGCTTTCAGGCAGACAGTAAAGGAGAAACAAAGGATATACTTGCCCGAGAAAGCTCTAATGGGCCTGAGACTGATTGTTGTTTCGTCGCAGTCAGGAAGTGCCAAATTGATGACAAGCTATCGTATGGTTGGAGCTCAGCTGCTTGCTTATGAAGATGGAGCGATGATGAGACTCTGGAAAAAGGAAGATTCCAGCTTCATTGATAGCTTCTCCCTTTACAGACTCATAGACGGGGAGTTATTGGGACGGACAGAAAATGGAGTGTTCGTTTTTGACTATCTTCCCACGACAGGAGATGCAATACTTGTTCAGTCTGCCAATGGATCGATCCTGTGGAGGCCGGGCGAGTATGATTACTATTTCTCGTCTCGAAACATCTCTCTGATATTTACTGATCGACCGGCATACAAAGCCGGTGAAGTTGTTAATTTCAGAGCTTTCATAAGGGAGATAACATCTTCGGGCTATCAAATACCTAGAACTAATTCTGTAGAAGTTGAAATAGTAGATCCATTAAACAGGAGCGTCTTCACTGAAGAGTTGAGCCCGGATAACCTTGGCTCTGTTAGTGGTACGTTCCGAACATACTCCGAAATCACCAGGGGATCCTACAGGATTATCATCCGGTGGGAAGGAAACGAGGACTACTATTACTTCCAGATTGCCGACTACAAAAAGCCTACGTTCTTCACAACAGCGGAATCTGCATCAAAGGCATTCAGAAAGGGAGAGGCAGTTACAATCAACGTTTTGTCCGAGTACTACTTCGGAGATCCCGTCTCGCTTGGCAAAGTAGACTACACGATATACAAGGGCAGTCAGTATATTGACAATGGATCTGCGAGACTTGATGGCCTGGGTAAAGCGGTGATTGGCTACTCTGAAGAGCTTGAGAGCGGTTCATACTACGCGGTTATTACTGTCTCAGACGATACCGGTATGCAGTCACGAAGTACGGTTGACTTCAAGGTAGTACAGGGAACATTCGATTTCAATGTTGACTACAGATTCACCGATAAAGAAGCACTCGTGAAAATCGAAACAAGATTGAACAACGATACTCTTGTTTCCAAGGCATTTGAGATGAAGGCGTGGTATGAAGAACCTGTAATTCTAATGGACGAAGGAAAACAGGTTGAGAAGAAGCTTAAGATCAACATTTTCAGGGAAGAACTTTCCACTGACAGTGGTGGAAGGGCAGAGATTCTGATCAGTCTTAGGGACGTCCCGCCGGATACGGTTGTGTATTTCGAGGCCAACGGGGCCCCTTCAAATGAACCGGAAGTGGTTAACAGATATTCAGTCTATACTAGTGGGTACTATGACTACTACGGGTCTATTCTGGTGGATTCAGTTGAGTCTGCTGCTCCTGGCTCCAAGGCAAGAGTATCATTCTATACATCATCTCCAATGGATCTTTGGGTCATTGGTGATTTTTCGGGTGAATTCAAGCAGTTTCCTTTCAGTTCTACGGAGGGCAAGAACACTATCGAAATAGAGATCCCCGAGAACTATGGTTACGAGAACTTCATGCTCTTTATCGTTGGATATAAGAACTATCAGATTATTCAGTCAAGAGTCATCGAAGTTGAGATTGCTTCAAGAGACCTTTCAATCAATGTGCTTACTCAGGATAGATATGAACCTGGCGATACCGTCAATATGAAGCTGCAGGTCCTCGATGATGAAGGGAATCCCGCCGTTGTAGGACTGACGGTTTCAGTAGTATCTCAGGCAATGCTTTCTCTCTTTGAAGGCGATTCCGATCGGTGGAAGGAATCACTGGGCAGTCCCTTCAACAGGGGTTTCAACACTGTAAGTATAAACGACCTGTATTATTCTGCCTACCCGTCAATAGCCAAGCTAGGAGATCTACTGGAATCTCAACCACCCGCGGCCGAATCTAAGGTAATTGGTGGTGCTACTTTCGGGATGGGCGATCGTGGTGGAAATGGCGAAAGCTTGACTTCGGACGTGAGAGCCAGGAAACTTTTCAGCGACAGCGCCTTCTGGTCTGTTGGAACTTTCACCGATGAGAGCGGCTTTGCGGAACTGTCGTTTGTTGTACCGGAAGATCTCGATACATGGACTGTCAGAACTCTTGCGGCCGACTTTTCGGGAGATTTCAGCTACGAGAAGTCTAGTTTCGAGACTTGGAAGCCCATGACCGTTAGCAGTTTCCTTCCGGAGTTTCTGATCGCTGGCGATACAGTGAATCTAGTCTTTTCCGTGAAGAATAATCTTGACACTCGTATGCCTGTCATCACCGGTTTCTATGTTGATGATGAAGTCATTGAAGAGAAGGGAGCAACTATTGACGCCTTCGGAAGTCTTTCCTTCAGCTATGAGATGGTTCTAAGAGATCTCTTGCCTTCGGAGAAGGATGAGAGTCTCAGAGTTAAGTTTGTTGTTGAAGGAAGTCGCGGCTCCGACGGTGTTGAATACGAAATTCCTTTGAAGCCAAGGTACTCATATATCCGATTTGGCGACCTTGACTTTCTTGAAGGGAATAGAGTAATTGAATTTATGGAAGACTCAATTGGTAGTGTTACCATCTCTTCCACAATTGATCCAATTCTTCTTGAAGCAATAAGGTATCTGGTAGATTATCCCTATGGCTGTGTGGAACAGACAATGAGTAGGCTTCTTCCAGCATTGGCGGCTTCTCAACTACTTGCAGGTGCCGATGAGTCTTTTGCAGACAAAGTCTCGGTTGTAGTTGGCGATGGTCTTGAACGCCTCTTTGGCTATCAGCACTACGACGGAGGTTGGGGTTGGTGGAAAGATGACCAGAGCACTCCATTCATGACGTCTTACGTGATGTTAGGTCTATATCTTGCCACAGAAAACGGTTACGATATAAATAGGGATGTAATCGCGATGGGGTACTCGGCATTGAAGAGTCTTAACAGAGACAAGCCGGATCCTTTCCTTCAGTATGTCATTACACTGTTCAGCAGGAAACTGCGAGACCCGATAAGCTCAATCGTAGATTATAAGAATGATGTTGCCTCGATCGTTTTGACCGCGCTGACATACGAGACTCTAAACATGGACGCCAAGGCGGTTGCATTTTTTGAGGAGGCCATGGAGTATGTCGACCTAGGCGCATCTGACGTTATCTCGGGTAGCAGTTTCAACTATTTCTTTGACGATACGGTTACTCTCTCTTTCCTTCTGAAAGCTGCGGTAGATCTAGATGTACCTTCCGCAACAGTTGCAGAAATTTCCAAAAGACTCCTGAAGATGGGAAACGGCAGTTATTGGTATAGAACATCATCGACCGCTATGGCTATTCTCTCGCTTTCATCAGTTAGCAGCTCGCTTTCAAAGGATGCGGAAGTTGAAGTGGTTTTTGAAGACGGGGATGTAGTCTTCGAAGGCGGGTTGGAGGATTCAATAACAATACCGATTACCGGAAAGACAATTGTTATTGAAAGCTCTGAAATGGTAGCGGTATCGATTAACGGCGAAACGGCAGTTAGGTCAGAGGAAATCAAAGCTGAAAACGCGGGTCTGATTGTCGAAAGGGTTCTGAGAAGAAAGGTAGCCGTGCCTATGGATGATACTCACGTTCTCACCACACCTCAGATAGACTCGCCCGCCGTAGTTACTTCGATCAGGACGCTGTCGGCTGACGAAGTAGGTTCTCTTGAAATAAGTGCCTCCAAGACTATTGAAGGGATGGTTGTTGCGATAGTAGACGGTGAGCTGAAGCTTTCAAACTTTGGACTCGGTCTCAAGATCTACGAAGGCGATGTTCTCGGTATTAGCAATGGCGAGATAATCGTCAGGTCGGTTGAATACAGTTACTACAATGACGCCACGATGGAGCTTTTCGCTGTTAAGCTTGGTGAACCCGGCCCGATAAGAGTCGGGGAGACGATAGTCTCCGAAGTGAGAATAAGGATTCCCGATACAGTTCCCTATGTTGTGGTCGAAGATATGTTGCCCTCCACAGGAATCTCCGTTGAGGAGAACATTGAGGGTGACACACTCGGATACACAAAATTCTACTATTTTGACTACTACTGGTGGGGATACACCTTCAAGGATTCAAGATACGACCGCATAGCCTTCTTCTTCAATGACGGAGGAGAGTTCGTGACGAAAAGCAGCTGGAGAATTCTCACCAGAGGGGAATTCATTATTCCTCCTGTACAGGCATGGGCAATGTACGATGCAGACTATCGGGCAAACACAGAATCGGTAATGCTGAACGTTGAATGAAAGCACTAGCTATTGTTGTCATTTTGCTACTTCAAGTGACGGTTTTTTGTTTCACAAGCGCGTATGTCTCATGGGAAATGCCAGAGCTTGAAGGCTATAGAAGCTTGCTTGAAAGACTAACGGGAAGATCCGTAAATGGTACCTATATTCTAATTATCGCTTCCTCGGCTGGAGAGTTCTCTGAACTCTCCGGCATAGCTTATTGGTTTCTCGCTGCAGCAACTGGAAACACGATTATTGTGCAGCCGCTTACTCTAGTTCAGAACCTGCCGCGAACGCTTGCACATGAGATGAGCCATCTCATTCTGAGGGATTACCAACTTCCCTATTGGCTAGAAGAAGGTATTGTCTGTTATATTACGGGTGAGTGGGTTGGTCGAGAAGAAATCATTCTTGACGAGGTGAAGACTCTTGATTACTCGAAGATGGATTTCATGACATATCGTTCGTACAGTTATACTTGTTGGGTAGAAGTATCCAGGCTTCTTCGCAATAGATCTTTTGGAGAATTGATTGCAGAATTTGGAGAAGGAGGTAAACGAAGAATTGAGTGAGGGGAAACTGGTTCAGTGGGATCTCACAAGATTGTACGGTTCGCCGGACGATCCCTCCCTGGAAGAAGACATACGAATTCTGATAAGTGAGAGTGATAAGCTTATTAAAGACTTCAAAGGGAGAATTCAGACCGAGAGTGTCAAGGCTAGCGAACTGAAGATAGCTATTGAAAGAGAAGAAGACCTTATGAACCGTTTTTTCAGATTATCGATGTTCTCGTTCTTGAGCCACTCAACAGACTCTAAGGAACCAGCTGTTCAGAAGCTCCTACGTAAGATAGATGATCTTGAATCGCAACTTGAAAGCAAGCTTCTCTTTCTGAAACTCGAACTTTCGAAAGTCTCCGAGGACTTCTTTAATAGTCTTATGAATTCTACCGAACTAGCAGATTACAGACATCATCTCGATCTCATTCGAACTCAAAGGAAGCACATGCTTTCTGAGCCGGAAGAAAGAATTATGGTTCTAAAAGAGATAACGGGCAAGAAGGCGATTCTGAATCTCTATGATGAATTCACATCGAGTTTTACGTATAGAATTACTACCGGTGCATCGGAAGAGACGCTCACAGAGAGTGAAGTGGAGACTTTAAGAAGAGATCATGATTCGGAGCTTAGAAAGAAGGCCTTTGAAAGCCTCTTTAGAAAGGCGAAGGAAAACAGTATTGTTCTGACCAATCTTTACAATTCTCTTTCCAGAGATTGGGACTTGGAAGCAGACAAGAGGGGATATGATTCCCCTATTTCAATGAGGAACGAACTGAACGAAGTCTCAGATGAGGCAGTGAATTGTATCATCGACGCCACCACTGATGGTTATTCTGTTGTTCACGACTATTACCGACTGAAGGCGACAATTATGGGGAGGGAAGCCCTTCTCCACAGCGATATATATGCTCCTGTTGGAACTTCAGACAGGACATTTGATTGGCAGGAAGCGAAGAAGATGATTCTGGAGGTTATGGGAAACTTTGATCCCCGGATTGAAAGTATAGTTGCTAGATTCTTCGATGAGGATTATATTCATGGATCGATCATGCCGGGAAAGCGAAGTGGAGCTTACTGCGCGTATGCCTCGCCAAGAATGCATCCGTATGTGCTTGTCAATTACAATGGCAAGATGAGTGACGTTTTGACACTAGCACACGAACTAGGCCACGGCCTTCACGGCGTTCTGGCGTCCAAACAGACCCTAGTTAACTATGATACGCCGCTTACAATGGCCGAAACAGCCTCTGTTTTTTCTGAAATGCTTATGACGGACTTTCTTTTGAAAAACATTGAAGAAAGAGAGGAGAAGATCTCTTTTCTGGTCAACAGGATTGAAGAGATATTTGCAACAACCGCAAGGCAGAACATGTTCACCAGGTTCGAGATCTCTGCCCACGAGAAAATGTCAGGCGAGTATCTGGCGTTTGAAGAACTATCCGAGCTTTACTCCAAGGAGCTCAAACTCATGTTTGGGGACACCGTTGATTTTCTCCCGGAAAGCGAGTTCGAATGGGCTCGCATCCCTCACTTCTTTCATACCCCTTTCTATTGTTATGCTTACAACTTCGCCCAGCTTCTCGTAATTTCTTTGTACAGGAAATACCTTGAGGACGGGGCTGTCTTCAGAAGAAAGTATATCGCTTTACTTGAAAGCGGTGGATCGGAATCTCCCAAATCTCTTCTGCAGAAAGTAGGCATAGATGTCTCAGATCCTGTCTTTTGGCAAAAGGGAATTAGTTTTATCAAGGAGAATTTCCTTGATACACTGAGGAAGATGATCTAGACCTGTTCCGATCTCTAGAAAGGGTGTATAATTCCTGTGTCCATTTTGGACTCGGGCATTCTTTCACATTTCTTCACAAGGTAAGCTAGGGGGCAAAAATGGCAAGGGATCTTACTCAAGGGAGCATTCTGAAGAATCTTCTTATAATGTCTGTGCCCACAATGATAGGGTTCAGCGCACAGATGGTTTACGACATTGTAGACATCTTCTGGATTGGGCGCATCTCAGGCGAAGCAATTGCAGGAGTTACGATTTTCACCACTCTTTTTTGGATTGTGGATATTCTGAATTCGATAATCGGGCAGAGCTCAATCTCCTTGATCTCTCAGGGCTTCGGAAAAAAGGACTTCGAAGGAACAAGTAAGGCGATAGAACAGACAATTACTTTCAAGTTCATTGTTGCTCTGATTTCCGCTGTTCTAGTTGCCTCCTTCCTAAAACCATCGCTAGGATTCTTTACTGACGATATGAAAGTAATGAGATCAGCTCTTGATTACGGCTATATCAGACTTTTCTTCCTGCCAATGATGTTTTCGTCTTACTCCGTCAACACGGCTCTCAGATGCATAGGGGACGCAAAGAGTCCAATGTACATAATGATGTTCACGAGTGTTCTCAATATTTCTCTCGACCCAATAATGATGTTCGAAAAGATTCCGGGGACATCGATTCCCGGATTTGGCCTGGGCGTTTTTGGTGCGGCCGTCGCTACGGTAATCGCTCAATCGGCAGCATTTCTACTGGGATTCTACATTCTTTTCTCAGGAAAGGAAGGCGTAAAACCAAGACTGTCCGGACTTTTCAGGCTTGATAGAGCTATAGACAAGAAGCTCTTGACTATAGGGCTTCCAACTGGGCTGGAGGGGTTCTTCAGGAACTTGTCAGCTGTAGTAGTTCTGAAATTCGTTGCCTTCTACGGGACCGCTGCGGTTGCGGCGGTAGGAGTAACGGGGAGGCTTTTTGGACTAGCGTTTATGCCTCTTGTAGGGCTTAGCATGGGCGGCTCTGCGATGGTCGGTCAAAACCTGGGAGCTGACAACGCCGACCGTGCAAGAGCCACAGCCAGAACCGCTGCCTTAATCGGGTTCTTTTTCATGTTTTTCTTTGCACTAATAGCCTTCTTTGCAGGCGAGCATGTTATCGCTGTGTTCAATAAGGATCCGGAGATAATTGCTTACGGTGCCAGTTTCCTGAAATACGGCTCACTCGGCATTTCTGTCTTGGCATACGGTTTTGGTCTCTCATCGGTCTTCGGAGGGTCCGGGTACAACTTCCCGTTTGTAGTGGGGAGCGTAGTATCCAGGTGGCTTATTCAAGTGCCAATATTGGTCATTGCAGTGTTCGTGTTGAAGGCCGGCATAGTTTGGGTCTGGCTTTCATATGTATTCTCGGATATTGCAGAGGCTGCGGTGATGGTCTTTTACTATTTAAAGGGTAAGTGGGTGAAGAGAAGGGTCTACTAGCGAAAGTCGAATTCATTCCCAAGTGCTGCAGATGGATGAGTTAGTTATGAATTTCACTAACTGTTTCACTTCGGTCATCTTTGCAGCAAACAAACTTTGGGTGATCTGCTATAATTCAGATGAACGGGTGATTAAGATGTCTGAGGTTTTGTATAGGAAATATAGGCCTAGAAAATTTAGTGAGCTGGTTGGGCAGGATCAAGTGAAAGAGATCCTGGGAAGAGCAATAGAGAAGGATTCGGTTTTTCATGCTTACATATTCTCTGGCTCTAGAGGTACCGGGAAGACAACTAGTGCAAGGATCGTCGCCAAAATGCTGAACTGTCTTGCAGAGGATTCTGAGAAGCCTTGCGGTATTTGCGATTCATGCAAAGCGATTGATGCTTCTTCACACATGGATGTCATTGAGCTGGATGCAGCTTCTTACAGAGGCATTGACGAGATCAGGAAAATCCGGGATGCAGTATCGTATAGACCTGTCATGGGCAGATTCAAAGTGTACATAATTGATGAATTCCATATGCTGACCAGGGAAGCTTTCAATGCACTTCTTAAGACTCTTGAAGAACCTCCCGATAAAGTGATTTTTATTCTTGCAACTACCAATCTTGAGAAGGTTCCTGAAACAATTCTTTCTCGATGTCAGATCTTCTATTTCAAACCACTCATCGAAAGAGACATAGCTACTTATCTGGAAAGAATCGCGAAATCTGAAGGTCTGGAATATGACGACAAAGCATTGAGGTTCATTTCGAAAGCCGCACACGGAGGCATGAGAGACGCGGTTAATCTTATGGAGAGAGTTGTCTCTTATTCGGGTGATGTTAGTGAAGAATCTGTTAGAGCTACTCTTGGTATTCTGCCCGAAGAAGTTGTTAAGGAGTTCATTACTGCATTTTCTTCGGGAGAGCCGGCTTCGATATTGAAAATCTCTGAAGAGATCCAGTCTGCAGGATATACTTACGAAGTCTTCCTTGAACAGGTGATCGATACTGTGAAGGATCAGCTGATCGCTGAATCAACTGATGAGCGTTTCAAGCTCTTGCTTTCTTTATGGGAGATCACTAAAGAGCTCAAATTTGCCGAGGATAAGAGAGGAACATTTGAAGTAATGGTCCTTCTGAAGAGTGGTTATGAGAAGTCGGCAATAGGGAGAATTGGTAACTCTGAAAACGTAAAAAGCGAAGTTTTTGAAACGAGTGATAAGACCGAGAAAGCTCCAAAAAGAGACACTACAGAAGAGAATAGTTTGTCCAAACTTATCGACCATCTTCGAAATAACAACTTCGTTCTGCTCTGGACTCTTCTAAGTCTTTCGAAGGTTACTAGAAGCGAATCTGGCGGGGTATTAACTCTGGAAGCGGACAGCGACTATTCTTACGATCTTCTGAAAGATAGACTTGAGTCGCTGAACGGGATTGCAGAAGATTTAATCGGGAAACGATTCCTTCTCTCCAATGAATCAGTTGGAGGCAATCTCTTTGAAGGTCTGGATAAAGATTCTGAGGAATACGTTAACTTTGTGATTTCGAACTTGGGGTTGAAGGACGACATAAATAAAGGAAAGATAAAGATAGAGCTTGAGGAGGACTAACAATGGCAAAGAAATTTAGAGGTCTCGGCGGTAAGAACTATGGAGGTTCCAGGAAGGGATCAAACATGAGTGAACTTCTGAAACGGGCTCAGAAAGCACAGGAAGAAATGGAGAGCCTGGAAGAAACCTTCAAGACTCTGGAGGTGACGGCTTCTGCCGGAGGAGGAGCGATAAACGTTGTTGCAACTTGCGACTATCGCATTAAGTCGATCGAGGTCGAGCCTGAGATAAGAGAAGAGGATTTTGAGATTGTTCAAGATTTGATAATTGCGGGGATAAACGAGGCGTTAGCAGAGGTAGCGAAGAGAAGAGATGAAGAAACGGCTAAGGTTACAGGATCGCTCAATCTACCTGACAATATACTTTAGGAGGTGTAAGAGATGTACAAAGTAGCAATCAACGGTTTTGGAAGAATTGGAAGACTTGTTTTTAGAGAGATGGTAAAACGCGGGGATTTCGATGTAGTTGCAATCAATGACCTAACCGATGCAGCTACCCTGGCTCATCTTCTCAAATATGATTCGGTTCACGGGAGATTCAAGGGTTCAGTGGAGGCTAAGGATGGAGCGATTGTTGTAAATGGCAAGGAGGTTAAAGTCTTCGCAGAGAAGAGTCCTGCAAACCTTCCCTGGAAAAACCTTGGCGTTGAACTGGTCATTGAGTCTACAGGCGTCTTCAGAAACAGAGAGAAGACAATGCCCCATATTGAAGCCGGGGCAAAAAAGGTATTGATTACTGCCCCTGCAAAGGGTGAAGTGGATGCGACAATTGTACTTGGTGTCAATGACGATATGCTGAGGCCGGAGATGAAGATTGTCTCTAATGCCTCCTGTACAACTAACTCTATTGCGCCAATAATAAAGATCTTGAACGATAGTTTCAAGATTCAGAAAGGTTATTTGACGACTGTCCATGCTTATACGAACGATCAGAGAATTCTTGATTTGCCTCACAGTGACTTGAGAAGAGCGAGGGCTGCTGCCGCCAATACGATTCCCACTTCAACAGGCGCCGCTAAGGCAGTAGGGCTTGTCATTCCTGAACTCAAAGGCAAGCTTGATGGAATAGCTATGAGAGTTCCTGTAACTGACGGTTCAATAACTGATCTAACCGTGGTTCTCGAAAAAGATACAACAGTGCAGGAAGTAAATGCGCTCGTGAAGAAAGCGGCGGAAAACGAACTGAAAGGAATAGTCGAATATACTGAAGAAGAACTCGTTTCCTCGGATATTGTCGGAACAACGGTGTCCTCAGTATTTGACAGCAAGCTTACAGCAGTGATGGGTAACCTGTTGAAAGTTTGCGCTTGGTATGACAATGAATATGGCTATTCTTGCAGGGTAGTCGATCTTGCTGAGAAAATGATGAAGATGTAATTCTCGATTTTTTCTGACGGGGCCTGGAGGCCCCGTTTTATTGAGGAAAGGAGGTAAGAGATGTCTGGAGTTCTAACACTAAGAGATGTTGATTTGAGTGGAAAGAGGGTGCTTGTAAGGGTCGATTTCAACGTTCCTCTAGATAAAGAGACTGGCGAAGTGAGTGACGATACTAGGATTGTGGCTGCAATACCAACGATAAAGTACGTAGCCGAAAATGGTGGAAAGACAATCCTTGTTTCCCATCTGGGGAGGCCCAAGGGCAAGAGAGACCCTAAGTACTCAATGGAAAAGGTTAGCAAAAGTCTGGAAAGGTTAATCGGCAAGCCCGTTGCCTTTGTTCCTGATTGCATCGGAGATGAAGTGGAGAAAGCTGTCTCAAAAATGAACAACGGAGATATTCTTCTTCTGGAGAATGTTAGGTTCTACCCTGAAGAAGAGAAGAATGATCCGGAGTTTTCGAAGAGGCTCTCTGCGATCGCAGACATTCACGTAAACGACGCTTTCGGAACAGCACATAGAGGTCATGCATCGAATGTGGGTGCTGCCCAGTACTTGACCAGTGTACCTGGTTTCCTTATGCAGAAGGAAATCGAAATGCTTGGCATGGCCGTTGAGAGTCCCAAGCACCCCTACGTAGTCATTTTAGGAGGAGCAAAGGTTTCCGATAAGATCGGAGTCATTACGAATCTTCTGGAGAAGGCCGATAGAATACTAATCGGCGGTGCGATGATGTTCACATTCCTTAAGGCTCTGGGGAAGCAAACTGGTGACTCCCTGGTTGAAGAGGACAAGATCGAGCTGGCAAAGGAGATAATGAGGAAAGCCGAAGAGAAGAAGGTTGAGCTCGTCCTCCCTGTTGACACGGTTGTGTCCAAGGAAATCGCTGCAGGTAGTGAATCGAAGACGGTTCTCATAGATGAAGGAGTCCCATCCGGCTGGAAGGGACTTGACATCGGGACATCAACTATTGAGCTATTCAGAAGCAAGCTGGTTGACGCCAAAACCGTTGTTTGGAACGGTCCAATGGGGGTCTTCGAGATCGATGATTTTGCGAAAGGAACCGAATCGATCGCGAAGACGCTGGCTTCGCTCAAGGGTGCAGTAACGATTATCGGAGGCGGAGACAGCGCAGCCGCTATCAACAAGTTTGGCTTGGCCGACAGAGTTTCTCACGTATCAACCGGTGGCGGGGCTTCTCTTGAGATGCTTGAGGGAAAAGAGATGCCTGGTATAAGGAGTCTAGCGACTAAGGAAGGTAAAAAAAAACGTAGAATAATGGTCGCCGGAAACTGGAAGATGAACAAGTCGCCTAATGAAGCGCGAATGTTCGCCGGTTTCCTTGCATCTTCAATCGGTAACGAGAAGGCCGTTGATGTTGTAGTATTTCCAACAAGCCTTTCAGTTGCCGGGGTGGCAGACATTCTCAAGGACACGTCGATTAAGGTCGGAGTCCAGAATGTCTATCCTGCAGATAGTGGAGCCTTTACAGGCGAGATTTCTGTGCCTATGCTTTCGGACCTTGCGGTGGAGTACGTTCTTGTTGGTCATTCAGAACGAAGGCACATATTCGGCGAGACAAGCGAGATGACTAACGAGAAAATCAAGGCAGTATTAAGAGAGGGCCTAGTTCCAATATTCTGTGTTGGGGAAACTCTTCAAGAACGGGAATCAGGCAGGACGGAGCAGGTTCTCGAAGAACAGATCAGAAAAGGTCTTGCCGGCCTTGACAAGAGTGAGGTTGAGCAAGTGATCATAGCGTATGAACCAGTATGGGCGATCGGAACTGGTGTTGTGGCTACTCCCGAACAGGCCGAGGCCACCATGAAGTACATAAGGAGTTTATTATCGTCGCTATACGAGTGCAGCGTGGCAGAGCGAACAAGAATTCTCTATGGTGGCAGTATCAAACCGGATAACTTTGATTCCCTAATCGCTATGGAAAATATTGACGGTGGTTTGGTGGGAGGGGCCAGCCTTCAAGAGAGCTTTGTCCAACTGGTAGCAATAGCAAAGATTTACGCTTAATCAGAGCGATATAGCAACCGCCCGTTCGGGCGGTTGCTCGCGTTTTCTTTCTCTGTTGAGGTGTTATAATCTCAAAATAGGGGGTGTTGTTCTTGGACAGTTATCAGGAGCTTGAACTAGTCGTAGACAAGATGGTTGAAGAATTCAACCGTCTCAGGAAGGAAAACGAACAGCTCTGGACGCAGCTCGAGACAGCACAGAAAAAAGTTGAGGAATCCGAGCTAAGAATCCGGGAACTTGAACTCCGCCTTGAAAGTGAGTCAAGGACAATTTCTTCATTAATAAAAAGGGTAAGAGGCAGCCTCGTCGAAGACAGCAAGAAGGTATAAGGAGTCGAACAATGAAGCGATCAGTCACTCTGGACCTCGGAGGAAGGAAGTACACTTTTCTTACAAGCGATCCTCAGGAACTCGTGGATCAGGTCTTTTCAAAGATTACGGAGATGTACAATTCAATAAGCAAGAACGAAGAGGAAGTCGGCTATGAGAAGTTGCTTGTGGGGATTTCGGTGAACCTTGCACACGACCTTGCAAGAAGTCAGAATGAACTGCTTAGGCTAAAGGCGAAATATGAAGAGGTTCTTTCGGAATACTTCCAGGGACGTGACGAGGTTGAAAAATAGTCTGAGGATCGGTGTCTTCGATTCTGGAATTGGTGGCCTCACAGTTGTTAAAAGACTATTGGAAGCCTTTCCCGAGGGAGTAAGCCTGCACTACTTTGCCGACACTGCGCGGGTACCCTATGGCTCAAAGCCAGTTGAGACACTGAGAAGGTATGTCAGAGAGATCTTCGACTTTTTTGCCCAGTTGGGTGTCGATGCAATCGTCACTGCCTGTAACACTTCCGATTCTATACTCTCTCAAAGGGAGAAGACGGAGCTGACTACTCCATACTTCAGCATCATCGATCCAACAGCGAAGTTTCTTGGGGAGACTGCACCCGACAAGTCGACAGTTGCAGTGATCGCAACTGAGAATACTGTGAAGAAGTCTCTCTATTTAAGAAGGCTGTTTCGTTATGAAAGCATCAGCAAAATCTTACAAAGGGCCTGCCCGCTTTTCGTTCCTTTGATAGAAGAGGGAATCTGGGAGGGTGAAATCGTTGATTCGATCGTCAAGTATTATTTGGCAGACCTCGCTAAGATTCAACCGGACTTCTTGATTCTTGGATGTACTCATTATCCGTTTATTAGGAGTTCGATCGAGTCGCTTTTGTCTCCCAGGACAAGGATCATAGACCCCGCGGAGTACATTGCCAAGAATGTTGCCGATTGGGCAACGATTTCCTCGCATCATTCATCTACTGTTGAGTATTATGTAAGCGGTAATATTCGCTTTTTCCAGGAGATTCTTGGAAGATATCTAGGAAAGGCGGAAAACGTCAGGGGCGTTGACCTTACGTCTTCAGGGATTGCTTTGAAGGAACGAGTTACATCATGAGCAAGACGGTTTTGATAGGTGGCGGAACTGGTCTCTCTACCTTTGCAAGGGTCCTAAAGCATTACGATAGTAGTTTAACGCTTGTAGTTGCAGTTACGGACGATGGTGGAAGCTCAGGATTTCTCAGGGAAGCCATGAGCATGCCCCCGCCAGGGGATGTAAGGAATAACGTGATTGCTTTGGCTGATGATGAGGAATTCCTAACAAAAGTCTTTTCGTACAGATTTGAGGCTCGCGCTATGAATGGTCATTCTCTTGGCAATATAATTATTGCAGGTCTTACTGAGATGTTTCAGAGCTTTCCAGAAGCGGTCCTCGCGGCCTCAAGAATGCTGAAAATCAAAGGGAGAGTCTTGCCCGTAGCCGACGATCTTGTGCATCTTGTGGCTGAGATTGATTATGGATCATTCATTAAGGGAGAGTCAAGGATATCGGCTGCCGGAAAGAGAATAGAAAGGGTATTTCTCGATAAGGCTGTGAAGGCACTTCCAGAGGTATTGGGCGCAATAGAATCTGCAAAGACGGTAATTGTGGGCCCCGGCAGCCTGTTTACAAGTGTTGTACCCAATTTCCTGGTTTCCGGGGTCAGAGAGGCCTTCGGGAAGTCCAAAGCAAATAAGGTTTACATATGTAACATTATGACCCAACCTGGTGAGTCTACAGGTTTTTCACTTGCCGATCACGTCAATGTCGTTGAAGACTATAGTGGGGTGACTTTTGACATGATCTTTTGGACTGAAGTGGGAGAAGTAGAGCCTGCCGTGCTGAATAGGTATTATGAAAGGGGCTCTATGCCGGTGAGAAACGATATGCTTACCGATACTCGGGTTAGGGTAGTTTCAGGCGGTACTGCAGAGCTGATTGATGACGGACGGAACCGTCTGGTCGTTCGTCATTCGAGAGACAGCATTCTGTCGATCCTGAAAGAGCTGAATCTATTGGGAGAGGAAAAGATGTGAGCTATGCCGACAAACTCAAAGAAGAGCTTTGTCATCTCCCGTTGGACGACCAAGACGAGTGCAGATCTGAATATCTGGGTTTTGTTAAGTCGAGAGGGACATTACGATTAAGAGGAAGTACCGCTTTCCTTGTTATCCCGCTTACATCTATAACGAGTCTTAAAAGGCTGTTTCAGATTTCGAAGAAGCTTTCCATGCCGATTCATGAAACACAGGTAATAGAAGAAATCAGATTAGGAAGAAAGAGAGGCGGAGAGCTTACTTTTCGCTTTGAAGAGGTAGAAGAGTTCCTCCGAAAGAATGGCATTTCAGTCAGAGATGACTCCATACCAAAACCCGTTAGAGATGATCCGGTCTACTTCGGTGCGTTCATCAGGGGACTGTATTTGGCTGGAGGTTCGATTGTTGATCCATCCAAGGAGTATCACCTGGAAATAACGCTTGATACTACTGAGGCTTTTGTTAGTTCACTGAAGGAGTACATATCAGACAATTTCAACATTAAGATCGGAATAGTAAGAGTAAGAGATAAGTTCAAAGCATATGTGAAGTCGTCGCTTGACCTAATAGAACTGCTTTCTCTGATGGGGGGAAAGAAGACGGTGACGAGACTTTCGAGCGCGATCGAAGTAAGAAAGATCAGGAGCGATGTAAGCAGGACTCTGAATTTCCTTACAGCAAATGCAAACAAGTCTGCTCAGGCAATGGCAAAGCATGTAAGAGCCATAAGAATCATCGATAAGAAGTACGGCATCGACAGATTGGATGAGGATCTTCGTCAAGTTGCAATCCTCAGGATTGAAAACGAGGATCTTAATCTGAGAGAGCTGGGCGAGATTATGAATCCGCCGATGAGCAAGTCAGCAGTATATAATAGGTTGAAGAAGCTCATGGCATTGGCGGAAGAGTTGGGAGATAGCTAGATGAAATGTCCTTTTTGTGGTGGAGATTCGACAAGAGTTCTTGATTCAAGGCCGACCGATGAAAGCACTTCCATTCGGAGAAGAAGAGAGTGCGAGAGTTGTGGTGCAAGATTTACTACCTACGAAAGGTATGAGAAACTTCCTTTCTTAGTTGTTAAGAAGGATGGAAGGAGAGAGAAGTTCAGCAGGGAGAAACTCCTAAACGGGCTACTCAGAGCCTGTGAAAAGAGGCCCATATCTGTAGACACAGTCAACAGGATAGTAAATTCAGTAGAAAACGAGGTAGTGAAATCGGGAAAATATGAAGTAATCTCAAGCGAGATTGGTGAAATGATAATGGCGGAACTTAAGTCCCTGGATAGGGTTGCCTACGTCAGATTTGCATCTGTTTACAAAGAATTTAGGGACATAGACCATTTCATGGATATAATTGAGGAACTCAGAGACGATAGAGATCGTTGAATGGAGGGATTCAGTTCGTGAAAAAGCAGGTTATCTACCTCACGCAGGAAGGTTTCGACAGAATGAAAGAGGAGCTCGAGAGCCTAAGGAAGAAGCTCATGTATGATATTGCGGAGCGGATTAAGGAGGCAAGGGAGCTCGGAGACCTTAGCGAAAATAGCGAATACGACGAGGCTAAGAACGAACAGGGAAGAATCGATAGCAGGATAAAGCAGCTTGAGGAAATTCTGAATAATGCCGAGATTATTGAAGATGACGGAGATACAAGCTCTGTGAAGCTCGGTTATGTAGTTGAGCTTCAGAATATAGAGACAGGCGAAAAATCTCAGTTCAGAATTGTTAACGCACAGGAAGCCAACATTTTCGAGGGAAAAATCAGTTCCGATTCTCCGATTGGACGGGGAATCCTGACTCACAAAGTGGATGAAGTGGTAAGGGTGAAAACCCCTGCAGGCTGGGCTAAGTACAAGATTCTTACCATCGGCAAGTGATGGGGGATATTTATGGGCGAAGAAGCACGAAGACAAAGAATAGAAGAGATTAATCAGATGCGCAATGAAGGAATCGAGCCGTTTCCGTATCGTTTCGACAAGACTCATTGGGCAGATCAAATCAAGAGAGAGTTTTCCTACCTCAAGGACTCCGAAACAAAGGAAGATACGACTGTAAGAATTGCGGGAAGAATCGTGGCGATGAGAAACCACGGAAAATCAGCCTTCTTTGTTATCCGAGATAATTCCGATAGGATCCAGGCCTATGTAAGGCTTGATGGGGTCGGTGCCGAGAACTTCGAAGTCTTCAAGAAATTTGTGAATATCGGAGATTTCGTCGGAGTAGTCGGTTTCCCATTCAAGACCCATACAGGTGAGATGTCGGTCTTCGTCAAGGAATTTGAAATACTCTCAAAGGCGATACGAACGATGCCCGAAAAATGGCACGGAGTGAGGGACAAGGAGATAATCTACAGGCAGAGATACGTCGAAATGCTTTCAAGCGATGATGCTCTCAGAAGGTTCAAGGTTCGTTCGGAACTGTTCAGGCTTGTTAGAGAGTTTCTTCAGTCTAAGGATTTCATCGAAGTGGATACACCAATGCTCCACTACTTGACGGGAGGGGCATCAGCAAGGCCTTTTAGGACTCACATAAACGTTTTTGAATCGGACATGTATCTTAGAATCGCCGAAGAGCTATTCCTCAAGAGGTATCTCGTTGGTGGATTTGAAAGGATATTTGAAATCGGAAAGAATTTCCGCAATGAGGGAGTATCCTACAAGCATCATCCTGAGTTCACTATGATGGAGCTGTATTGGGCTTATGCGGACTACAACGACATAATGGACATCACTGAAGAGATGATCAATTACGTCGTGCGCGAAATCACGGGTTCTGAAAAGATTACATATCAGGGAAAAGAAATCGACTTTTCCAGACCATGGCGAAGAGTGAGGATGGCAGATTTTATCAAGGAGAATCTAGGCGTAGATATTTTGAAAGACTCCGATGAAGAACTAATAGCCATTTTGAAAAAGAACAATACTGAACTCGAAATCAAGGAAAGGGGCCACTTGATTGAGAAGCTCTGGGATCTCGTGGAACATAATCTTGTGAATCCCACTTTTGTGACCGAGCATCCGGTGATAATCTCTCCATTGTCGAAAGTCCACAGAGAAGATTCTAGAGTGACCGAAAGATTCGAGTTGATAATCAGCTCAATGGAAATGGCCAACGCCTTTAGTGAACTGAACGATCCAATAGAGCAGTACAACCGTTTTCTTCACCAGGCTAGCTTGAGAGATATTGGAGATGAGGAAGCTCAGATGATGGATCAAGACTTCATAAGGGCTCTTGAATACGGAATGCCGCCTACTGGAGGCTTGGGGGTGGGTTGGGATAGAGTAATCATGCTTGTTACAGATTCGCCGTCAATAAGGGATATCATTCCGTTCCCGCTCGTGAGACCGATCTCTTTTGATGAAGAAGAGTCGCTAAGCGACATCGAGGATCTGTAGAGGTGATTTTATGAGTCTGTTCGATCGAATCCAACAAGAGATGAAAGAAGCCATGAAATCCAGGGATACCCTGAAAACCAACACACTTAGGGGAGTTATCGCTTCAGTGAAGACATATCTTGCGTCTTCTGAAGAAACAAGAGGCGCAGAAGTTACCGATGAGTTGCTGATAGATCTCATTGCGAAGGAAGCTAAGAAACGCGAAGAATCTATTGAGGCTTACGAGAAGGCCGGGAGAGACGATCTCGTTGCAAGCGAATCGGCAGAGCTGGAAATCCTTAAGCGATTTCTTCCTGAAGAAATGACCGTTGATGAAATTCGGAAACTTGCATTGAAGACGATTGATGATTTAAAGGCCAATAATCCGTCAGATCTGGGCAAGGTAATGAGAGAACTGATGGCCAGACTGAAGGGAAGAGCAGATGGCAAGCTGGCCAACAGGATCGTAAGGGAGCTCCTTGAAAGCAGATGAGAATTGAGTTCCTGACTGCTGAAATCGGGAGCACCACTACGGTGCTCTCTGCTTTTTCTTCTGACGCTTCTGGATCAATGAGGTTTCTTGGACAGGGTGAATCCTATACTACAGTTGATGAGCAAGATGTGACAATTGGGATAGAGAAGGCTTTGAGAGCTCTTAAGATATCTCTTCGCATTGACAGTCTTGAATGGGATGCATTCCTCGCATCTTCGAGTGCGGCCGGCGGACTCAGAATGACGGTTCATGGACTTGTTTATGATATGACAGTAAAAGCCGCCAGAGAAGCGGCGCTTGGGGCTGGCGGAGTTATAAAGTTGGTAACTGCTGGCAAGCTCTCAGAAAGAGACCTGAAGAGGATAATGGAAACAAGTCCTAAATTGATTCTTCTTGCGGGCGGGGTAGACTATGGGGAGAGAGAGACGGTAGTGCGCAACGCTGAAGTTCTGGGAAACATAGATCACGAAATCCCCATTGTCTATGCAGGCAATTCCGCGGCAGCCGATGAGGTGGAGGAGATAATCTCGCAGAAGGGGCGAGATGTTCACATTGTAGATAATGTGTACCCTCGTATAGATGAACTCAATGTCGAGCCTACCAGAGAAGTAATCAGAGAGGTTTTCTCGAAAAACATTGTAAAAGGACCTGGTATGGAGAAGATCTACTCAATGATCAACAGACCAATAGTTCCTACTCCAGCAGCGGTAATGCTTGCAACAGAGTTATTTTCCAGTTTTCATGGGGACGTTGTTGCTGTAGACATAGGAGGGGCTACAACGGATGTCGATTCCGTTACAGATGGAGACCCCAAAATCGCTTCAATGCTGGTTTCTCCTGAACCGAGATCCAAGAGAACAGTTGAAGGAGATCTGGGGATCTACGTTAATGCCCGTCACGTTGTTGAACACATAGGCAGGGACAAACTGAAAATCGAGTTTCCTCATCTAGATAAAATCGTGAGCAACCTTACTCCCTATCCCAAGGACGCTAATGATGAGGCGTTCTCTGCTCGTTTGGCAACGTATTGTTTCGAGACTTCAATCAGAAGACATGCCGGAGGCCTCAAGCAGTTCTTTGGGCCAACTGGAAGAATAGAAGTGGCTTACGGCAAGGATCTTACTGCCGTTAGGTCAGTAATTGGCACAGGAGGAATTCTCAGCAGGTCTCGGTTTGCCTCGAAGATTATGGAGAGTATAAGAAGTCTATCGGCGAAACATGAAAAGGAACTCCTTCCAAGAAAGGAAGTCAGTCTTTTCAGGGATAGAGACTATATTCTTGGAGCCATAGGTCTGATATCTACTGTAGACTCTTCGTCTGCTGCGGATCTTGCGAAAGCTTCTTTAGAAGAACTTGTAGACATTTGATTGGAGAACGATCCTTCTAGAGTGATTGACAAGCATTTCACCAGGGTGATAGAATCTCCATGAATGCGGGTGTAGCTCAGTTGGTAGAGCATCAGCTTCCCAAGCTGAGGGTCGCGGGTTCGAGTCCCGTCGCCCGCTCCATCTATTTCACATCATAGACCATAAGAGTTGCTTCACCGAGTTGACGGGACTCTCTGAGTTTCATTTCCATTTTGCGACTAAGGTTTTCTCCCAACCCTTTGATTCCCTTGCTCAAGATGGGTTCAAACGTGATATGGAGTTCGTTGATTAAACCTTGATTGGCGAATTGATCAAACGTTTCTGTTCCACCTATTAGGCATACCTCCTTGAAACCTCTCTTCTCAAGCTCTTCAAGTAGTTCAAGGATCGTAGTCGAAGTAAAGAGCAATTCCCTCGAGTTCCGGTATCTCTCCGGATGCCTAGTCAAAACTACATTAAACCTTCCGGATAGAGGTTTTCCGATTGCCTCGTGGGTTTTTCTACCCATAATGACTACTCCTATTCTTGATGTTAGAGATTTGAAGTACTTCTTATCTTCGCTGGATGTCCATTCGCTTCTGTCGTCATGAGACAGCGCAATTTTACCGTTTACCGTGCTTGCAAATACTGCAATAACTCGCAGGTTGAACACCTCCCGATCCGCATTTGGTTTCATTACTCGTTGATTGTATCTTTTTTCCCCAACTTCTGGCAACATTTCGAGAGTCAGTTTCAGAAAGATGTGTTATTCTTCTTAAGATGGGAGTGTGAAGGACATCAGGAAGATTAGGTGGCTATTTGTCGTTACGTTGTTGGTCGTAATACTTGGTGCCTGCAGTGACAGTACGAGTCACAGCTTGTCAATAGTGAACATCGAATGTGAAGGTACTATGTGTTATTTGAAGCTGGATGTGTCTTCTCCCGGCAGAGACCTTCCTTCGGTTCTGGTTACCGTCGGTCGATCGCCCCTTGACGGCAATGATGGAATGAAGTTCAAAGGCTCGGAGATCTCCTTTGAGCTGAAAGAGCATGGTACTCATTCGATTTATGTGACTCTGATCAAGGGAAAGAGATTCTTGACTACGCCGGCCTATGCGAAAGCAACCGTAAATCTTCAGCCACCTAACGCTCCGGTATTTCGATGGAATCTCGCACAAGGAGAGTTGACTCTGACTTTGGAGACAGAGACTAATGGTTCAGTTACCGACTACCTTATTCTCGTTAACGATACCGAATACGGTTCATCGGATGGGGTCTTTACTTTTCCTATTGAGAGGGACAACGAATACATAGTACAAGCATTCTCAAGATCTGGTTCCATCACTTCAAAACCCTCAGTAATTGATTTGAGACTTTCTGAGGATTTTCCTCCTGTCGTCGACCTGTCAATAGGACAACCGTATTTGGGAGGGTCATTTGGAGCAGCAATAAGCGACGATTGGGACAGCGTTGCCGATCTTTCGATTAGGGCCTATATTGAAGAAAGTGGAATCCCCCTTCTCTTTGACGGGACAAAGTTGATTCCGGAGATACCTCTTCCGGAAGGACAGAATACTCTTGTAGTTCAAGTGATAGACTCTTCCGGCAACAAGACCGAATGCAGAAGACAGATTCAAGTTATTCGCAAGACTTCGGTTGATCTTCCCGAGCTCTATATTGAAGAGGGTACAATCAGAAATGCGAGATGGAGTGCTTCAGAAGGTCCGGTCGAATTGCAGAGATACAGAGATGGCGAATGGATAACACTTTCTACTCATATGCCAAACGAAAGGTCTTCTGTGATAACCAAGGAAAGCATATCTGAGAATGGCGACTTGTACAGAATTGTTTTCGAGTCAGATAGAGAGAGATTCATGCCTTCAGTTCCGGTGTTCGCGAAAGAAAGTCTGTTCAGGAGATTCAGCACTGAGGTTATCTCGTCCTTCTTGGGAATGGACGCTCTACTAGTTGGAGGTAACGACTACAGATTCTACGGGAACATTGTTGTAAGAGACGGATCGGTGATGAGAGCCGAATCTGGCTCTTCTCTTACAATTCCTAAGGGTAACACCCTTTTGGTGAGCGGAGTTCTTGATCTAGAAGGACGGAAGGATCGAATTTCGGTGAACCCGGGAGGTTCAACCGGTACTATTGAAGTTGCAAATAATGGGGTTCTGATTGCGAGAAGCGTTGATTTCAACAACACCAGAATACTGGTTAAGGAAGCTGCTGTAGTTGTCTTTGAGAATTGCACCTTTTCCAGAGGGCTCGAGATAGAAGGAGCGCGTACTGTCCAGATATACGGGAGCAACGTTAAGGGCGAAGTTGTCGTTGAGAACGTTAGAGAAATGCTTATTCATATTAGCGACTTTTCGGGAACCGAAGTCACTTTCAGCAATCTCGGAATGGCAATGCTCTCCAGGAGCGATATGAAGTCTCAGACCCTTCGAGTTATCAATTCGCGGATCGAAGTGGTTGATTCTCTTATCGAATCGAAGAGTGTTCTGGTGAACAAGACCTCCCGATTCTCATTTATCGGAGGTCCGTTGATCGATACAGTAATTGAAGTCTCCGGTGCGTCTTCTCTTCATATTGATGAACCTCAAATAATCGGAAGTGTTACGATCGACATTAAAGAGCTGTCGCGTCTATCCGTTCAGAAGAAAGTGGAGGGTTTACTCGAGATTCTTTCAGATGAAAAGTCTGCAATCAAGGTGTTCTGAGCTATGGGAATGAGTTTTAGAGAATTCGATCCGCATGTTCTTGAGCGGTTGAAACTGGATTTCACTTCTCCACATGCTCGTGTAAACCACGGCACGGTATTATTATCCTGGTTTATTGATCCTCCAAAGGGTTCTAGGACTGTTCTTGAACTGGGTTCTGGGAGTGGAGCAATATCGATCTTTCTTGCGAAGACCTTCGGCCTGAAGGCTACCGGGCTGGAGATCGATAGAAATCTCCGCGATATTTCGGTCAAGAACTCATATTCGAACTGCGTGCAAGAACTCACAACTTTCATCAATTGCAATATAGAAGAATACTTGAGAGACAAAAGTGAAGAGGTCTACGATGTAGTGATCGCTAATCCGCCGCATTTCGTTCACTCAGGAGTGGAAAGCCCCGATGAAAGAAGAAACATTGCAAGAAGGACCGATCGTGAATCCGCGAGAATATTCGCCTTTGCCACAGGTAGACTCTTGAAGAACAGAGGCGCGTTCTTTTTTCTGCTGCATCCTAGAGATATGACGAAGTGGTTTCGTCTTCTGGAGGATCAAGGTCTTGGGATTCACAGAGTACGTTTTGCACATGGATCTCTCGACAAACAAGCTCAGCTAGTTCTTTTGAGCGGAAGAAAGGGTTCATCGTCTGAAGTCGTTGTAGAACCTCCAATAGAGATGAGGTGAAAGCTATGTTCGTTAGTATAGAAGGAATAGACGGATGTGGAAAGACTACTCAAATCAAACTCCTCGAAGAGTATTTGAGTCTATTAGATGTGGAGTTTGCAATTGTCAGAGAGCCTGGAGGAACTAGAGCTGGCGAGGAGATCAGGGAGATACTTCTCCACAAGGATTATCCTTTATGCGCCGAATCGGAATTGCTCCTATTCATGGCTGCCCGCGCTCAGATTGTCAGAGAGGTCATAAAGCCAGCTCTTGAGAGCGGTCGCATAGTCATCGCCGACAGGTTCATGGACTCATCAGTTGCTTATCAAGGAGTCGGAAGATGTCTTGGGCGTGAGATTGTACAGTTGATGAATTCTTTTGCTGTGGCAGACACATTACCTGACATTACCTTGTATATTGATGTACCGGCTGATGTTGCTATCTCGCGGATGAGAAAAGAAAGGAAAAATGATAAAATAGAAGTGGAGAGTTTAGAGTTTTTCGAAAGAGTAAGAAAAGGATACGAAGAATTGATGGCTGAGAATAGAGAGAGATTTGTTGTTATAGACGGAACAAACAGTGAAGAGAGAGTGCAACAAGACATCAGAAAGGCTTTATCAGTTTTCTTAGGAAAGAGGAAGCCAAATGGGAGGTGACGATAATGTACTTCGACAAGTTTTCTGAAGGCGCTGCTCAAGTATTTGTGACAGCCCAGGACGAGGCTAGAAGTCTCGGCCACCCTTACGTTGGAACTGAACACCTCCTCCTAGCGATCATCAAGGTTGATAATGAGCAAACAACTAGGATTCTGAGAAACTACTCGATTACATACGAGAGAATCTCCAGAGAAGTTACTTCGATGGTTGGAACGAATGTACATCAGTCTGTAGTTGGGGCTCCACAGATGACCCCGAGAGCAAGGAGAGTTATCGAGCTAGCAAATGACGAGTCGAAGATGCTCGGGCAAGACAAGATTGATGTGGAACACATTATGCTCGGAATCGTTCGCGAAGGAGAAGGAATCGCGGCCCACATTTTGAAGCAGATGGGAGTGAACTTGTCGCAGCTTAGGAGAGAGATCATTGAAAACATCACGGGCGACTGGGAAGAAGGAGGAAGTGAGCAGCCTGATAATGTTTTCGTTCAACAAAGTCCGACAATGAGTTCAGCGATTAAGCAGCTTGAGGGCTTTGGCACCGATCTTACTGCTATGGCCAAAGCGGGAAAACTAGATCCGATTGTTGGTAGAGAGATTGAAAGGCAGAGGCTAATGGAGGTTCTTTCCAGACGGAAGAAGAACAATCCTGTCTTGATTGGAGAACCTGGCGTCGGAAAGACTGCGATTGTTGAAGGACTTGCACAAATGATCGTTGATGAAGAGGTTCCCGAGACACTCAAGAATAAAGTCATTTTTGCACTGGATGTAGCTTCACTCATAGCCGGGACAAAGTACAGAGGTGAATTTGAGAAGAGACTGAAGAAACTCATCCATGTTGTGAAATCCAACGGAAACATCATTCTGTTCATAGATGAAGTCCATACGATAGTTGGCGCTGGTTCGGCTGAAGGTGCCGTAGATGCTGCAAATATCCTAAAGCCAGCTTTGGCCAGTGGGGAGATTAGATGTATAGGCTCGACAACTCCTGATGAATACAGGAAGTACATAGAAAAGGATGCAGCTCTGGAGCGGAGATTTCAGAAAATCTATGTGACCGAGCCGTCTCCCGAACAGTCTGTAGAGATTTTGAAAGGTATAAGACACAAGTATGAACTTCACCACAAAGTTCGTTATACAGATAAGGGCCTGGAGGCGGCGGTAAGTTTGTCACATAGGTACGTGTCTGACAGATTCCTTCCTGACAAGGCAATAGACATCATTGACGAGGCAGGTTCCAGGGCTAGACTGAAGAAACTCACAGTACCGAATGAGTTGAAGAACATGCAGGGAGAGATCGAGGTTCTTAAGATAAAGAGAGAGACAGCTGCAGCAGATCAAGAATATGAGAAGGCGGCTCAGCTTAAAGAGAAAGAACGTCTGATACAGCAGAAATATAGAGACGGTTATAACGAATGGAGAAGCAGGGTCGATTCCGAGATTGTAACTCTCGATGATGATGAAGTCGCCGAGATCGTATCCAATTGGACTGGGATTCCGCTCAGAAAACTTGAGGAGACCGATAGCGAGAAGTTGCTGACTCTTGAATCCGCGTTACACGAGAGGATAGTATCCCAGGACGAAGCAATTACCGCCGTTGCAAAGTCAATTAGGCGTGCTAGGAGCGGTCTTAAAGATCCTAGAAGACCGATTGGAGCCTTCCTATTCTTAGGTCCTACAGGAGTCGGAAAGACTGAACTAGCGAAGGCCTTAGCCGAGTACTTGTTTGGGGATGACAAGGCCCTTGTCAGGTTCGACATGTCGGAGTATATGGAAAGGTTCTCCGTTTCCAGGCTTATTGGAGCACCTCCAGGTTATGTTGGTTATGACGAAGGCGGAACCCTGACAGAACGAATAAGAAAGAGGCCTTTTTCGGTGATACTTTTTGATGAGATTGAGAAGGCACATACCGATATTTTCAACATTCTTCTACAGATAATGGACGATGGTAGACTTACCGATTCGCAGGGTAGACAGGTCGACTTCCGGAATACCATAGTTATAATGACGAGCAATTTAGGCGGGGAATTCATAAACAAAACGAAATCTTCGATAGGTTTTGTCGAGTCTATTCAGGAGGAAAAAGAATATGAGGCCATGAAAACTTCTGTCCTCGAAGAGGTAAAACGAACTTTTAGACCTGAGTTCCTTAACAGACTCGATGAGGTAGTAGTATTCCATCAACTAACCAAAGTTCAGATAAAGTCGATAATCGATATACTAATGAACGATATGAGAAAGAGACTTAAGGAGAAACGCTTGACATTGCTTCTTTCGGAAGCAGCTCAGGACTTTCTGGTCGATGAAGGGTTCAACCCTGTATATGGTGCTCGACCACTGAAGAGAGCTATCCAGAAGTACGTTGAAGATCCTCTTTCCGAAGAACTTCTCAGAGGAAGATTCCAAGAAGGGGATCTAATAACGGCTGAAGTTGACAACAGAGTTCTCGTCTTCAAGAAGAAGAAGGATGAGAAAACTGAAGTGAAAGCAGTTACCTAGAGCTCATTCCAGATAAGATAGAAAGGGGGGCAGTTTCTCGCCCCCCTTTCTGGAATCTAAGGATAGGGGGTGCAATAGCCGCAGCAAAGCGGTTGTAAATGATGAAGAAGAGAAGAAGTTACGTTTGCGAAGTCTGTGGTTATGATTCCCCTGCCTGGTTCGGCCGTTGCCCTTCCTGCGGCGAGTGGAATACCGCGGTGTCTTTTACTGCAGAAGGAAGCCGCGAAGAAGCTTCCTCGATTGCAGACCTAGAGGCTAGACCTCTCTCTGAAATCGACACTAGAGAATCCTTGAGAATAGACACTCACATCGAAGAGTTGAACAGATCTCTTGGCGGCGGTATAGTACCCGGTAGCGCAATTCTTGTCAGTGGAGAACCTGGAATTGGGAAGTCTACTCTGATGCTGCAACTATCAGACTTGGTGGCAGATGAGAGACCCGTTCTTTATTTATCTGGGGAGGAATCTGTCCATCAACTGAAGTTGAGGGGCGACAGACTTTGGCTACTAAACAAGGAACGAATAGAAGTTGTATCCACTAACGAAATAGACGCTCTCAGATCGCTTGAGATTGGAAAGTACGGTATGCTGGTGGTAGATTCATTGCAGACCATAAGGGTGTCCAGCGCTCCTTCATTACCCGGTTCTGTGGTGCAAGTCAAGGAGTGTGCAAACATGCTCGTTTCACTGGCGAAGACCTCTGAAATACCTGTTATGATAGTATCTCACATAACTAAAGGTGGGCAAATCGCTGGTCCAAAGCTTGTGGAGCATCTTGTCGACACAGTCCTTTATTTCGAATCAAGCAAGACGGGATACAGGTTCCTTAGAACCGTGAAGAATCGATTTGGTCCATCCGATGAAATCGCCGTCTTCGAAATGACTGCGGAAGGGCTGAAAGAGGTTCCTGACATAAGTAGCCTCTTTGTTGAGGATTACACAAGTGCTCCCGGCAACGTAGTATCGGTTGTCTACGAAGGCTCAAGATCCTTTCTGGTAGAAGTTCAGGCGCTCGTTTCGAAACCAGTATATGGAACCCCCAGGAGGCTATCAACCGGAGTGCCACTAGAAAGACTGCTTCTCGTAAGCGCCGTGCTGAATAAGAGGGCGGGTATTCCACTGGACAGTCTTGATCTATACCTTAACGTTGCAGGAGGGCTTCAGATAGAGGATACCGGTGTTGACTTAGCAATTGCAGCAGCTTTGATATCTTCGTACTCCGATACATCATTGTCTGAAGGTGTAGGCTTTTTTGGTGAGATCGGCCTCGACGGGACCATTCGCTCAGTATCTTCAACAGAGAAGAGGCTGGAGAGAGCTAGAAAATCATCTTTCTCAAGGATAGTCTCGCCAGAGGGAAGAAATGGTATAAAAGATGTGAAGCAACTCTTGAAAATCATCGGAGGTATGAAGAGTGGAAAGGAGTGAACTAATAGAGAAAATCAAGAAGATTGCGCCGGGGACTCCGTTAAGACATGCTCTCGATGATATACAGGATGCCAGCGTGGGAGGTCTGATTTTCTTTGTCGATGACTACAAGAAGTATGGTCAGCTTATGCAGATAGGGTTTCTTCTGAACTGCCAGTTCAATCCTAACAAGTTGTATGAGTTAGCCAAAATGGATGGTGCGATCGTGGTGGATGATGATCTCACAACGATAGTTGGAGCTAACGTTCAGCTGATTCCCGATCACACGATCCCGACCAATCAGACAGGCATGAGGCACAGGGCTGCCGAAAGAATGGCTAAAGAGACTGGCAAGATGCTTGTTGCAGTTTCAAAGAGAAGAAATACGATGACTATCTTTTTGGGCGATTACACTTATACCTTGAACAGTGTTGAGACGCTTACCTCCAAAATAACTCAGACAATAAGAACGGCAGAGAAGTACAAAGAGGCCTTCATTGAGGCGCTGCAGGGAATAGAATTCATGGAGCGAGCAGGTTCACTCACGCTCTTTGATGTTGTTAAGACAATACAAAAGGGACTGATGGTCCTTCAAATTTGCGAGGAAGCAGAGTTTACAATAGCCGAATTAGGTAACCACGGAAGATTTCCTGCATTGCAACTAGCAGAGATTTTGGTGAATGTTAATGAAGAAATCGAAAGTCTCGTCCTGGATTTCAGTGAACAGTTGCTTGATCAGGATAATCTTGAAGAGGCAATTGGAAAATTGAGGAATCTAAGCGAAAAAGAGATAAGCAGTTTCGGGGTAATATTGAGACATCTTGGATACGAAATTAACACTGCCTCTCAGGCTGTTGAGTATTTCATTAGATCAAGAGGAATACGTTTTGCTCGGCATATACCTAGAATTCCTCTTCAGGTCGCAATAAACCTGGGCAAGGAATTTGGGACGCTATCTAATCTTCTTGAGGGAACGGAAGACGAACTGATGGATGTCGACGGAATTGGCGAAAAGCGTGCCTCTGCAATAAGGCACGCAATTGAAGTTTACAAGAAGTCCGGCGAGATCACAATTCCAGGTTTCTGAGCTCCTTAGAGAGATCTTTAAGCTCTTTCTTCGAAATCCTCTGAGGGAAACCTTTGTCAAGAATCAATTCCCCTGAATTCCAAACCTTATCAAAACTCGTGTCAAAGGACGATTTCAGGACCAATTGAAGTGTTATAGGCAAATGAGGATCGAACTTTTCCAGGTCAAGGCAGGACCTCGACAACGCCAGGTCGGCCGAATAGCCTTCTTTAAGCACTCCCGTACTTTTTCCGAACAACCTCTGGAACAACCTGTGGTTGTTATCGAAGAGAGTCTTTCTTATCTCATAATCGATGACATAATTGTCGAAACCCCTGTGGTACCTTTCAGTAAGAATAACTTCCTTTGCCTCTCCAAACATATCCGAACCAATGAATCCTGTGCCCAAACAAACTTGCATCCCCCGACCGAGTAGGTCGGATATGTTTGACTGAAAGCTACCTGCGTACATTTCTGATCTAAGTGATTTCGTCACGAAGATTCTCCGGGAAGAGATAATATCCATGTCAGTTTCGCTTAGATTACCTCCGTAGATGACACCACATTCGGGTCCAAGGATACCGTTTTTCAGGAGTCTCTCTATAAGACTCTCTCCCCACCTGAGAAGACAAGTCTCATTCTCTCTCTTCATGTCGAAAATGAAGAGGTTCAGATTCATCCCTTTTTCGTACAGCTCCCTCAATTTTCTCAGGCTATCTTCGCTATAGGTGGCAAGCTCACTTACGTAGACTATTGGGCAGAACGTGGAATCGCGAGTAACGCTTTCCCAGCGCCCCGCGACGTTGTCAATTGTCTCCTCGGTCAATACAGGTCCGACAGCAAGGTAAACTCCGTACTTGGCTGCGACTTCCTTGTAGAATGTTGGATCGATTTCAGGATGATCGACTATTGGGCTGCTGATTGCGACAGAACCACTCCTGATTGCTTTCAATACGGCAACTTCCGCAGAAAGCCTTACTAAAGAAGGGTTAATCTCGCTTCTGACGGATTCCAGCAGATTGCTGAAAAAGCTTTTGTTAGTCTGATTATCTTTAAGAAGTTTCAATGGATATGGGGAGATGCTGGAATAGACGCTGTAATGTGCATTAAAAAACGAAGGCAAGAGAATTCCCTTTTCGCCGTCGATTATCTCTTCGTCTTCTTGGATGCTGTACTCTCTCCTCGGTCCGACAAAAGTGATCTTCCCATTCTCAAATCTAACCAAAGCATCATCCACAAGAGGGTTCTTTAGATCATTTGTGAATGCCAAAACATTAGTTACGATCATCTGGAACCACCTCTTCTTGATTTGAAATAGGATCTGATAACGTAACACTCAAAGCTGAATAATTTCGGGATAATCTTGAGTCGTTTTCCTGGTTCTTGAAATATCCTGTACAGCCACTCAAGGCCGGCTTTCTGCATGAACAAAGGAGCTCTCTTCAGATCGCCTGAGATAACATCAAACGATCCACCGACTCCCATCAAAAGCATGGCATTAAGTCTGTCAAGGTTCTTCGCAATCCAGATATCTTGTCTTGGAACACCCATACCGACAAAAACAATATCCGCTGATGAATTGTTTATTTTCGAAACGATTGTATCACTTTCCTCTCGTGTGAAAAAGCCGCTGTGATACCCAACGATGTCTATTAGTGGAAATCTTTGTTTTAGTTTTTCGGTAGTCTTTGTTACGATACTCTCTTTCGACCCCAGAAGGAATATCTTTTGACCCGCCTCGGATGAAAGTTCGCAGATTTTCAGCATTAGGTCTATTCCGGGTACTCTTTCAATTCTTTGTTTTGAAATCAGCTTGATCGCTTTCAGCACACCGCTGCCATCGGGAACTACATAATTGACTGTACTCAGAGCCTTCTTGTATTCTTCGTTGTTGATGTATTCATAAGCAATCAAGGCGTTGAGCGTAAGCACATGTGATCTCACTCCCAATTGCGTTCGCTGTATGAGCTCATCGGCTGCAGAAAAGAGGTCTTTTTCCTGGAGATCAAAATCAAGGAACTGCAAACACACACCTCCACACTTCATTAAAGCACAAATGAAAACCTTTTCAACGAAAAGAGGAAGGCTAAGCCTTCCTCTGGTGCCGAGGGCGGGAATCGAACCCGCACGGGGCTCTCAACCCCAGCGGATTTTGAGTCCGCCGCGTCTGCCAGTTCCACCACCTCGGCCAGCAATAAAACTTTACCATCAATGATTATTGGTGTCAACGAGCGTTCACTCAGAGATAAGCATAGAAATCACTTTGGAATGCAAGCTAGGTAAGAGTCATCAGTTGCCAAGCAACTCCTCAAGCGAAAAACAAAACTCAGGCATTCCAACTGCCCAGGGACCGATTTCGTACGGTTGGAAGTAAATGCAAAGCCTTCCTCCCTTAAGGTAGAAGCCCTGATCCGACGTGACTCCTTCAAAGTACTCAGGCCAGAGATCATCGCGGGCAGAGATTTCTTCCTTAATCAATCCGTTCAATTTCTCTTCAGTTTTTTTGCTTCCGAGAATGTTGTGCAAAGCAACAAGTCGGGACTTCTCCAGATCGATGTTATACGTTCTTCTCGATGCGTTTGGATGTGCGCCTCCGGTGAACTCACTGAAGACCATGTCTATGCTTAGAATTCCATCACTAAGATAAGCGGAGTAAACAACATAGACATCGAAAGTTCTGAATGGCCACTCAGAAGTCTTAGACTCTTCAAAAGCTTTCCGGGCCAATTCCTCGATTTCGCTTCTATACTGGGATATTTCACCCTCGATAGTAGAATTCAGAAACTGCTCGAAAGGTCTGTCTCTAAGTCCATTGACTGAAGGTATCTGTACATTTACGGCACAGATTTCGGAATCCTCAATTACATTCTCTCCAAGAACGGAGATCAGTTTCCCTTGAGAAACAAAGATCTGCTCAGGAAGATCGACCGTATAGGAGAAGACAACGGCCAGTGCAATAAATAGATAGCCTGCTATCAACAGCTTACGCATACAATTCCCTCCTTTTGATCACTTAAAAGACCGGTCCAGTATTCTTCACAACCGGAAGCGTTCTCCTGCGATCATCTAGAAAGATCATATCACTGAAAATCGGGATTAGTTGCCTATCAAGAAAGTGTGGGTCGTGATCATTGAGAGATCAATGGATACAGATATTGATTGCCGCAGAATCAGGAAAGATTCTAATCGTCCAAGCTCTGTTATCGTTTCTCACAACGGTCTTCTGTACAGAATGAGCAGTGATTTGCAGCAAATATCGGTTCCGAAAAAGCACAAACGCTTCGCAATGTTTCTGACAACTACAGAATTCGAAAACGGGCGCTGAAATCATTCAGCAAAAAAGCCTTATTCCGGTGCTATGATTATCACATGGGGGGTGATAGTCTTGATTGCAGAAATAACCCTAGATATGGTGAGGGTGACAGAGGCGGCGGCCCTTTTTTCTAGTGTTTATCTTGGCCGCGGTAACAAAGAAGCAGTAGATCAAAGAGCTGTAGATGCAATGAGAGGTATTTTAGATTTGCTCGACATGAAGGGAACCATAATCATTGGCGAAGGAGAAAAGGACGATGCACCAATGCTGGCTGCCGGAGAGCATGTTGGAAAGTGGAATGACGACGATCCGGAAGTCCTTATCGCTGTTGACCCGGTAGATGGAACCAGGTTGGTTGCGAATGGAAGATCTAATGCGTTAAGCGTGATTGCAGCAACCGAAGGAGGCAAGGTAGCTCCCTTACCAACCTACTATGTAGACAAATTGGCGGTTGGAAAGGAGCTTGCAGGAAACCTGGATATCGACGCAACTCCACGAGAAAACCTCCGTATCGCGGCAGCTATCCTTGGTGTCAAAGTATCGGAACTGACGGTGACAATGCTCGATCGAGAGAGAAACTACCCTCTCGTTGAAGCCGTTAGAGCTGTCGGTGCAAGAATCAGACTGATCAATGATGGAGACATTGCTGCGGCAATCGCGACTGCTCTTCCTGATGGAGGGACAGAAATCTACATGGGCGTTGGAGGCTCTCCAGAAGCAGTTCTGGCTGCAGCGGCACTTCAGTGTATGGGTGGTGAGATCCAGGTGAAGTGCTGGCCAAGAGATTCAGAAGAGATTGAAAAGGTAGAAAATTCTTCGTTTGAGCTTGATAGAGTCTATCGAACAAAGGATCTGATTGATGGTGAGGAGGTTGTCTTCAGCGCTACCGGAATAACTGACGGTTCATTCCTGAAGGGTGTTCGCTTCACCCATAACCAGGCTATAACCGATTCTATCGCCATGCGATCAAGCACCAGAACGGTTAGGAGAATAAGGGCTTATCACGAAATCGCCTATAAGACCATCACAACGAAATCGGGAGGTGAAGTCTTCATTTTCAACAGCTTGCTTGGTAAGAGAGGTTAGTAGTTTATCCGCAGTTCTTTACTTCCCTGAGTTTGAAGGTCTGAAGTCGTTTCAAATCATAAATGATCTGCTTTTCATTTTGCGGACAGCTACCACAAGATAAAGTGCTATAATTGCCGCAAAACAGAGGGGGGAGACTCTGTGATTTGCATCTTGGTGAACGACACCGATTTTGGGACATCTGTATCGCCTGTTGAAAGCGCTTTGGAGACAGCAGGCGTAGCATACAGAACCTGGAGGATATTTCTTGAGGGCTTTCCTGAAGATGGATCGGGATGTGATGGTCTGGTTCTGTCAGGAGGCTTCTCGATGAGCGAGTATTTCGATGGTGGTTCTCTTTCTTGGGGAGCCTCATTTGTTAAGGATTTTCATGGTCCTGTTCTGGGTATTTGTCTGGGAATGCAAATCTTGGCTCGGCTCTTTCAGGAATCCTTGGTAGCCTCGCGTGAGCTCGGAGTATCAAAGGTTAGGTTGGACACTTCGAATGAGCTGTTCATGGGAATGAAATCGGAAGTGAATGCCTATCAGCGTCACAACTATGGCCTTCCATACATTCCCGGTGGCTATTATCAAATTGCATGGGGGGAATCGACCTTCATACAAGGGATAGCTTCTCTTGACGGATCGCGATTCGGTGTGCAGTTCCATCCAGAGGAAATCGAACTTGGTTCTGAAGAAGAGTTGCTGAGAATCTTCTCCAATTTCTCGACTATAGTTAATTCTCGCTAGACAGCTATTCAGGAGGGGAAAATGAAAATAGGCATTATTGGTGTTGGCAACATAGGTGGTATTTTTGCGAACAGACTGCTTCACGAGCTGCATGACCTTGAGAAGCTTTACTTGCTGGACAGAAATCTCGACAGACTCTCCGGTCTTTCTGCCGAAAGTGAAAAAGTGGTAATCGCAAAGAGTCCAGATGAAGTTCTTTCCAATTGCACCCACGTGATCATTTCGGTGAAACCTCAAGACTGTGGGGAGCTATTCCTGGAGATAATTAACGGAAAGAACGACGGTCCGGTGGTTATCAGTACTATCACCGGGATAGAAATCAAGGTCATTTCGAAGAATACAGGACTGGAGAAGATTGCAAGGATCATGCCAAATGTTCCGAGCGCTATCGGACGAGGGATGACGGGATTCGTCTGCTCGACTTCTTTGACCGGAAGGGAGAAGAGAGAAGTGGAGAGAATTCTTCTTACGATGGGCGACATAGTTGAGGTCCGTGAAAAGGACCTCGCAGCTGTAACGGCTTTGAGTGGAAGCGGTCCTGCATTCGTCTTCGTGATAGTGGAATCGCTGATCGATGTTGGTTTGAAGATGGGCCTTTCCTATGATGTCGCTAGAGAGCTAATTTTAGGAACTCTCGGAGGGTCTGTTGAACTCCTCAAAGTTAAAGGCAATCACCCGGGCGAATTCAGACATCTAGTAACTTCCCCAGGAGGAACAACCATCGAGGGAATTTACTCCTTGGAAAGGGAAGGACTTAGGGGAACCATAATGAAAGCGTTGTTTGACACTTACCTAAGAGCAAGAGAGATAAATTCCGAACTGGAGGTGACCGAAGATGGATCTGCTAAGTAAGGGAGAGAGAGTTAGGAATGCCTCCAGAAAACTCAGGCTGATCACCACACAAGAGAAGAACGCTGCAATTTCCATGATTGCTAAAGAGATTGAATTGCATAAGGATGTGATTCTCAGAGCAAATGCTGTCGATGTCTCCAACGCCAGAGAGAAAGGAACGAAGGAATCGCTGATAGACAGGCTAGCGCTTTCTGAAAGTAGAATACAAGCCATGGTTCAGGCTTGTCGCGAAGTTATAGTGCTGCCTGACCCGGTAGGCGAAATAGAGAGTACGCGGCTACAGAAAGACGGCCTTCGAATTTCGAAGGAAAGAGTGCCGATAGGAGCCATCGGAATGATATTCGAGTCAAGGCCCAATGTAACTGTTGATGCATCGATCCTTGCCATAAAATCGGGAAATTCTATCCTTTTGAAGGGAGGAAGCGACGCTATTAACTCGAACAAGGCCATAGTACTGATAATGAAGAAAGCACTTTCTCTGGCCGGGCTTCCGGATGGTTCCATTGAGTTGGTTGAAGATACTTCACGCGAAGTAGTGAAAGAGATGTTGGAGATGAACCAGTACCTTTCTCTTATAATCCCAAGAGGTGGCGCTGCTCTCATCAAGTTCGTTGTTGACAATTCCAGAATCCCGGTTATAGAAACCGGTACTGGTAATTGTCACATCTTCGTCGATTATAGTGCTGATTTGGAAAAATCGGTTTCGATTGTCGATAATGCGAAGACTCAGAGGCCAGGCACCTGCAATGCAGTCGAGACATTACTTGTCCACAGAATGATTGCGGCCGAGTTTATTCCTCGGGTCGCCAGTGTTCTTACCGCAAAGGGAGTAGAGCTCAGAGGTTGCGCAGAATCGATAAAACACTGGAAAATGAATCCTGCGACCGAAGAGGACTACTTCGATGAGTTTCTCGATCTAATACTTGCAATAAAGGTCGTAGAGAACGTAGAAGAAGCTATACAGCACATTGAGAAGTACTCATCGGGACATTCGGAATCGATACTAACAAATGACTACTGCAACTCCAGGCAATTCCTTAGATGCGTAGATTCTGCTGTTGTCTACGTAAACGCTTCAACAAGATTTACGGACGGTGGAGAGTTTGGGTTCGGGAGTGAAATAGGTATCAGCACCCAGAAGCTACATGCACGCGGTCCGTTTGGCCTGAAGGAACTTACAAGCTACAAGTATACGATACTAGGGGATTACCAGGTGAGAAAGTAATGTCAAGAATCGTGTTGAAAGTCGGATCAAACCTCCTGGTAAAAAGAGATGGCGAGATCGACAAGAAGTACATAACAGAGCTAGCAAGGGAAATAGCTATTCTGAAGTCGTCAGGTAATCAGGTTGTTCTTGTCTCTTCAGGGGCTAAAGCAGCGGGCTTCGGTTATCTTGAAGGGAGAAGAACATCTAGCGATTTGTACATGAAGCAGGCTCTTTGTGCTGCGGGTCAGGTTCAGCTAATGAAACTATACGAAAACGTGTTTGATCTTTTTGGCGAGAGAATAGCTCAGATCCTGGTCAACAGAGACGATTTTGGAGACAGGAAGCGATTTCTTAACCTGCGGAATACTCTTATAGGGCTGATAGAATTGGGTCTGATCCCTGTAGTGAATGAGAACGACACAACATCTACCGAAGAGATAATGTTTGGAGACAATGACATTCTCGCCTCGATGTTTGCAATAGGATGGCAGGCCGATCTTCTGATACTGATGTCCACTGTAGAGGGAATCGTAGACGAAAACGGTGAAGTGATTTCGGTGTTTGATACATCTAGGAGACTAAAGAACATAGAGAACTCCTCGTGGGGTACAGGAGGCATTAAGACCAAAATAAGAGCTGGACGGGCCGCATCTGCAAGCGGTATTAGAAGCTGCATCTGTAATGGGAGAGACTTGAATAACATAGAGAGATTTGCAAAGGGTGATGACATTGGAACCGTATTTCCCTCGATAGAATCGCCAGGTGCCCGGAAAACGTGGATTGGATTTCTCTCTACTCCGAAAGGGAGTATTAAGATCAACCGAGGCGCAGAAGGCGCAATTGCAAGAGGAAAGAGTCTCTTGGCCATAGGCGTGGAAGAAGTATCTGGAGACTTTTCTGAAGGCGAGGTGGTTAGTATACTCTCGGTTGATGGGTCGGAAATTGCGAGGGGAATCTCTAACTTCACCTCGCTTGAAGTCGATAAGATAAGGGGAGTTAGAAGCGACAGGATATCATCGATTCTCGGTCACGACTGCGCAAAAGTTGTGGTCCATATTGATAATTCTTACCGTATCTGATAGCTCTGACTGAGCAAAGATTAGCTGCCTTCTACAGAGGGAAGGAAACCGGGATCAGCGAACTATCACTGTAATAGTAAACCGCCTCATGAAATGCTTGACGACAGCTTTCTAGCTTTGTTTTCCGGTCAAGCCGGTGAGAATCTGTGAGAGACGCTTATTTGGCGCTAAGCCGAGAGCAATTGACTTGTTTCTATTGACATCGTTATATACTCTTACTGAAATAGTCGCTGGAGGTGAGATATGTTTGATTTTCCCGAATATGTTTACTCTGATGTTAGGGTAGAGGAAGTCTCGAATAGCAATATAGTTGTTACTCTAGGAAGAACGGATAACATGAAGGAACAGAAATACGTTGCGGCTTTCATCAGGATTTTCGATGGAGAGAGGTGGTATTTCAGTTCTACTACGGACCTGAACTCTGTTCAAGGTGAGATCTACAGGCTAGCAGATCTTGCTAAAAAGAATCCCTCTATCGAAGCGAACCAGATAGTTCAGAAGTTTCAGGTAAACAAGGGTTCGTTTTTGAGATTCGAGAAATCATCGGATATCTCAACTATACCTCTTAAGGAGAAGCACGATATTCTTTCTACCTATTTTCCCATAGTCGAAGAAAGTGGTCTCGTGAGATTTTGGAGGGGCCAATACATAGACCAGAGAGTTGTCAAGAGCTTCTTCTCAAGCAAGGGAGCAGATTTGAAATTCGATTATCAAAGGGTGGGCTTCAGAATGCTCTATCAAATGGCCGATGGAGAAGAGCAGCTTATGGACAGATTCGACCTTGCCGGTAACGAGTTAGAATCGATCAAAGAACTTGCCGAGGACGTCAGGAAGTCAGTTGAAGCTTCTGAATACTTCATAAGAAACGCAAAGTCTGTGATCCCTGGAAGATATCCGGTGGTTCTTTCTCCAGAGGCGGCAGGTGTGTTTGCGCATGAGAGTTTTGGTCATAAGAGTGAATCAGACTTCATGCTCGGAGACGAGACGATGATGAAAGAGTGGAAAATAGGCAGAAAGGTTGGCAGCGAAATCCTTTCAATAGTAGATGATGGAAATAAACCTGGAGTAGGTAACGTTGTTTTCGATGACGAGGGAACAAAAGCTGAAGAAACTTACTTGATAAAAAACGGTTGTCTTTCAGGGAGGCTTCATAGTGCCGAGACTGCTGCCGCTCTAGACGAGGAGTTGACGGGAAACGCCAGGGCCGTGAGCTTTGAGTTCGAACCTGTGGTTAGAATGACGACTACCTACATCCTGCCGGGAAGGCTCTCCTTTGATGAATTACTTTCAGGTATCAAAGAAGGACTCTATGTCGATTCACTAAACCATGGTTCAGGAATGTCTACATTCACTCTCGCTCCCTGCAGAGCTTATATGATCAGAGATGGAAAGATCGCTGAGCCTGTGAAGATTTCTGTTGTGACGGGAAGTGTTTTCCAGACTCTTAACGAAATAGAGGGACTAACCGAGGAATTCAAGCTTCTGTCATTTGCGCTTGGAGGATGTGGAAAGATGGAACAGTACCCTCTTCCCGTTGGATTCGGCGGACCGTACGTGCGTGTACGTTCGTTGAATGCTCACTAGGAGGTGCTGACTATGACTAAAGAGAGACTTGTCGTTCATTATACAGAGAGTGCTGTGAAGATAGTTCAAACTCGGGTTACTTCAGTAAGAAAGAAAGACATTCTTCGAACTTCAATTCGTCTTTACGATGGTAAGTCAATGGGTGTTGCCGGTGCTTTTGGAAATTGCGATGAGCGAGAGCTCATAAAAAAAGCAAGAGAATCTCTCGAGCTTGGAATTCCTTATGCTTGCGAACCTTGCAAAGAACTAAAGAGAGAAGAACAGCACGAATCAGATCTTCAGAACGAGGCGGAGCTTCTGGAAGCTGCAGAAGATATCCTTGAGAGACTGAGAAGAGATCAGCCACAATTCAGTTTCAGTCATTTATTCAAGTCGGCTAAGGTAGAGTCTTTTCTGGAGAATGATCTCGGTCTTGATCTGAGATCGTCTCGAGAATCTCTCAGCATGGAACTAGTCATAAAGGACAAACAGTCATCTAACATTATCGATGCAATGACAGGATACGAAGGAAGAGAGTTCCGAAAGGATTCGTTTGTAGGACTGACTAATATGATTTGTGATGCATACAAGAACCAGCTCCACGACATAGAAGAAGGAGTATATCCGGTAGCTTTCATGTCGGGCGACATGACGTATTACAAGAAACTCTATGAGTCTTTGAATGGGATGCTGTTTGGTTCTGGCGGATCCCTTTTGTCAGGGAAAGTCGGTGAGAAGATCTTTTCCGATAGAGTCACTCTCTTGCAGACGCGTAACGTCGATGATGGTTTCTTCGAACCGTTTTTTGATCTAGAAGGGACTGTAAATCAGTTGGATAGATTTGCTCTTATTGAGAGCGGAGTGCTAAAGTCGCCATATACGGATAAGAAAACGGCTACAACTTTTAATCTACCTCATACTGGTTCTGCAGGTGGAGAGTACGATGGTTTGCCGGAGCTGGGGATACCGAAGCTTAAATTCGCTGAATCACAGGAAACTGCAAAACAGCTTCTCAAAGGTGAGAAGGCTATCTTCATTCTTATTGCCAGTGGAGGAGACTTCACACAGGACGGGCGCTTTGCAACCCCGGTTCAACTTGCCTTCCTGTTTGATGGAGAGAGGTTTGTCGGAAGGCTCCCCGAGCTGAGTTTGAGTTCTCATATGTATGATATGTTTGGCAAGGACTTTCGCGGGGTCTCAAACGACGATTTTCTGGGAGCGGAGAATTCGAAGATGACGATAATAGATATGAAGGTGAGCAAACTGTAGCGTTTTTCTTCCCAATAGTACTGGAGGTGTGATGTGCGCCCGACAGCAATAGTTGGAGCCGGAATGATGGGAAACGTTCATGCTCGGTCATATAGAACGATAGATGAAACGAGTCCCTTATCGATAGTCGATCCAGTTGGAAGCAGAGCGAAGGTTATCTCCGACAAATATCGAGCAATCGCTGCAAGTTTTGATGAAACCCTTGCAGATGACGAAATAGAAATAGTTGATATCTGCACGCCGACTTTCACCCACAGAGATCTTGTAGTCAGAGCTCTCGAGGCGGGCAAGCATGTCTTCTGTGAAAAGCCGGTAGCACTGAAGATTGAAGACGCCGTGGCAATGGACAAGGCGGCCAAAAAAAAGCGGCAGAGTATTTATGGTGGGCCACGTCGTACGCTTCTTTCCGCAGTATGTTAAGGTTAGAGAACTCGCTTCCTCAGGTGACGTTGGCGAAATCGTAATGGCTAGACTTTACAGAGGAGGATCCTTTCCCTCGCACGGTATAGATAACTGGTTTGCAGATATCACCAAAAGCGGCGGGGTCTTCATCGATCTCTCCATACACGATTTTGATTTTCTTAGAAAACTGCTTGGCCCGGTGAGAACCGTCGAAGCGAGGTCCGTAGAACTGAGCTCGACAGTGAAAAAGCCTTCTTTCGATCACGGCATGGCGATTCTGAGGTTCGAGTCCGGCGCACTGGCCCACATCGAAGGCAGCTGGGCCGAACCGGCCGACATGCCGGTTGGATTTGGAACATCTTACGAATTCATCGGCACTAAGGGAATGATCACGAACAGCTACGAGAGAGAAACTACGCTTCGCCTTCAAACCTCAATCGACGGCAAGCCCCTATACTCTCAAGAGAATCCGATCTTGAATGATCCATATACCGAGGAGCTGAAATCGTTCATACTATCGATAGAGGAAGGCAAAGAAGTCCCGGTGAGCTGTGAAGAGGCTACAGAATCGTTGAGAGTTGCACTGGCAGCCAACCTGTCGGCGAGACTGTTGAGACCGGTAGAACTCTCGGAGGTGTCGTGAGACGACGAGAATTTCGATTCTTGGAATAGCTCACATGCATGGCTACAGCTACGTAAAAGCGTTAAAGGGGAAAAGAGATGTTGAGATTGTTGGGATATATGACCACGACAGGTCAAGGATGGCAAGAGCGAGCACTACTCTTGAGGTTAAATCGTACGACCACCCCGAAGAGCTTGTAGCTGCAAGTGACGGAGTAATAGTTGCAAGCGAGAACTCAACTCACAGAGAGTTCGTGGAAATCGCTGCACGATGTGGAAAACATGTATTGTGCGAAAAGCCGATTGCCACATCTGTTGAAGATGCCGAGGCTATGATAGACATTTGTCATATAAATAACGTTAGGCTTCAGATGGCTTTTCCGGTGAGATATAGTGCCTCCGTAAGAAAGGCCAAAGAGTTGATCAAGAATGGTCTTTTGGGTGAAATCGTCAGCCTTGTTGGAACTAACCACGGGAGAATGCCTGGAGGCTGGTTCGTAGATCCCGAACTTAGCGGTGGCGGCGCTGTCATGGACCACACCGTTCACGTTGTTGACACCGTAAGATGGCTCCTCGACTGCGAGTTCAAACAGGTTTACGCCGTATATGACACCCTGATTCACGATACACGTGTCGAAGACTGCGGACTGGAGATGTTCAGACTTTCAACGGGCCAGTACATGACGCTTGACTGCAGCTGGTCGAGACCGAGAATCCATCCTTACTGGGGTGATGTGACTATACACATTGTGGGAACCAGAGGTACTCTCTTTCTGGATATCTTCAACTCTAAGATTGAAGTAAGTTCCAGCGAGAAAGGAAATCGCTGGGAAAACTACGGAGATGATCTCGATCTGCTTTTGACGAGAGAGTTTCTTGAAGTGATTCATTCTGGGAAGGAACCTTTTACTAATGGAGAAGACGGGTTGAGAGCTCTTGAAGTGGTCTCTGCTGCCTACAGGAGCTTTCGGGAAGGAAGGGAGATCGAGATTGTTTGATTCGATCTTCTTTTTTCGCCTTGCTTATTCATAAGGCGTATAATCTAGGTGATATGATAACAGTCATGAGGTGAGTTGTTTGGAGCAGCAGTATGACCGTAGAAAACTTGAACAGGAGTTTGACAGCCTTCCCGAAGCTTCGCCTATAGCAGATATCGACCCATTCAAGGGAGACATAATCGCAATGGTGGGAGCTCTTGCTCTTGATTTTCTTGAGCTTGGAGCGGATGACGTTCTGCTAGATATTGGAACCGGGCGAGGGAGGTGGGCCGTGGCAGCCAGTCCGTACTGCAAAAAAGTAATAGGTATAGACATAAGTAAAAGGATGCTCGAAGACGCAAGAATGAACGTTGCAAGCGCGGGAGCAGAGAACGTAGAGTTCTTTAGAGGATCTTTTGAGGACCCGTGTGAAGAGACTGATATTTCGCAAAAGAATGTGAACAAGATAGTCGCTATATACTCTCTTCACCATCTTACTGATTCTATGAAGGCCGAGGCAATCTCAAAGCTTTCAGCGATGCTTAAACGTCCTGGGCGGATTGTTGTCGGCGACATCATGTGGTTCGATGATCCTGGCAAGTACAGGGACGATTGGGATGAAGTCTATTTTGATGACAGCGAGACAGATCATCCGGCGAGCATCTCGTTCATGCGAGAGATCTTTGAAAAATCTGGTGCAGAAGAAATCGAGATTCTTCAAATTCATCCGTTGGTGGGGTTGATATGCGCCTCCTTTTCCTAGCGGTATCTTCAAGATAAGTATATTCTGAAAGTCTTAAAAAGCCTTGAACCGCGAAGCTTTTATGAAAACTGGAGCTTCGCTTTTTTGTGCCAAGTCGAAGAATTCATGCATAAGAGAAGTCTTGATCAATGAATCCGATTTAGGTGGTATCTTATACCCGGATTCTTACCTCATCGCTGCCCACATCATCATCTTTGGAGTTCAGTCACCTTATTCCTGAGTTCCTGAACTAGTAATCGTTATCAATAGACCTGATGTCGCATTTCTGCGCTATTGATTATAAGTCCCCGCAGAGCTTGAGAGACCGCTTGCGGCTCAAAGACCCGCTTGTCAATAAACGCTGCACGCTGAGCGCTGCGAAAAGCCAAGAAGCAAAAATAGAGACTGACCGGTTTCTGTGGTCTATACCATTCTTCGCCTCTTTTGTTCTGTCATTCTGCAGTGATACTATACAGGATCTGCTTTCTCTCCTTGCTTATGGCATCTCGAATATGGTTTTTCTCGAAACGAGCTCTCGGTGTTGGTCCCTCTTAGTCTTGCACTCGTTCCTTCAGAGACACCCTCCGCCAATGCGTAGTCCTCCCTCAAGGGAGGACTTAGGATCTCAGGATCATCAAGAGCCAAATACAGCATGTATTGTCGAGGGCGAAGGAGCATGATATGATTTCTCACTTACTCCCTAACCTATGGGTAGTGATGAGGACATCGTACGGGTGGAAACTTCTGCAACAAGTACTCTATATTTCTATTCCTTCGTCGTTACTTTCGTTCCGTAGACTCCTGCCCCAGGATCGAAACCCCGGTTTCTCGCTATCTCTTCAACGGACTTCTGAAGAACATTCATCATCGGAATTGGGGCAAGCACTTCGTCTAGACCTTCGGAAACATATATGGACTCTACACTCTCTTTCTTTAAATTCGTTAGCGTTATTAGGTCACACTTGTCTGAAATATCTCTGTGTAGCTCCTGCATCAGGTTTTGGGTTACACCTTCCGGATTCATAGTGAGTACAACCGGTCTGTCAATCAACAGATCAACAGGGCCATGCCTGAAGGCTGCTCCTGCGTAGAAAATCAAGCTAATCTTAGCGACTTCGGCAAACATAAGTCTTGCCATGCTGCCAACTCCGATGCCGTATCCTCTTGCGACAAGAATCTTCTCCCTCTTCTCAGAAAGAAGAGTGGCGAGCCAAGACAAATCAAGAGAAATCGCCTCTTCTATTCTTGAAGGCAGTTCAGAGAAATTCAACGATCTTCCCGTCTTTGAAGCAGCAATCAACAACATTAAGACTACGCTGTTTACGAAAGTCTTGGTAGCACCCATAGATCTTTCATTTCCGGCCTCGAGGAGGAAAACCCTTTCACCTGGAAAAAAATTAGCGGCACTGCTCTGTTCATTGTTCGTGATCAATACCATCACTGGAAGTAGTTCCGTGTTATCTTCAATGAACCTCAGCAGCTCAGCGCTTTCACCAGACTGACTGATCAGGAAGATGGTGGAATACAGTTTGAGGAGCTCCCTGGATGAGTAAGATATAAGTTCGGACATTTCAAGACTTGCGGCGTCTACCCCTGATGATTTTAGAAAGGAAGCTGCCGTCTCCGCCGCATGGAGTGAAGCTCCCATCCCTGTAAAAAGTACCCTCTCGAAATTAAGACTCTTCGCCTTCTTCGAGATAATGTCAGAAGAGGAAAGGAGTCTTCTAACGGCATCTGGTTGCTCTAGCATATCCTGCATGAATTTCGACATGTTTATCATCCTTTCATTGTGGGAATTCTCGATCCTAAAGGACTTGATAATAGCTCACCATTAAGAGTTTATCATCACGGAAGAGTGTTTTGACTAATCGGTGGTATTGGTGCCATAATTAGTGCGGAGGTGAAGCTATGTCGTTACTCACAACAAAAGATGGTACCCGGATATATTACGAAGAACATGGAGATGAGAACAGACCATCGCTTGTCATTCTTAACGGGATAATGATGTCCACGCATTCATGGGCAACTTTTCTGACAGATTTCTCCAAGCATTTCAGACTGATACTCATGGATTTCAGGGATCAGGGACGATCCGAAAGGAAGCAGTCACAATACCATATCTCTGTTCACGTGAATGATCTTGTCGATCTACTTGACTTTCTGAATATCTCTAAAGGAAATATAGTAGGTCTCTCTTATGGTGGACAGGTGGCGGAGATGTTTGCAATAAAGTATCCAGAAAGGGTCAAATCATTGGTCCTCGCGAACACCCCTGCAAGAATCACACCTTACCTTGCTGAGTTGGGCGAAGCGTGGAAGGAAGCCGCAATGCTATACGATGGGGAGAGGTTCTTCAAACTTGCAATTCCGTTTATATACTCCGACTTGTTCTATAACAGAAACCTGAACTGGCTGAAAGAAAGGCAGAAGACCTTTAAGTCAACTCTCAATCGGGAATGGTTTGAAGGTTTCATTAGGCTTGTCTCTTCAAATCCTGATTTCAACGTGCTGGATGAGCTTCACAAGATTGAGTGTCCAACGTTACTTCTTGGTGCTGATAAAGACATTATTACTCCAATTGAAGAGATAGAGATGATTCACGAAAACGTAAAAGGCTCCGAGTTTTTGGTTATTAAAGATGCGGGTCACGGAGCTTTCCTCGAAAAGTCAGGAGAATTCATTACGGCTGTAATAGGCTTTGTTCTAAAGAATTGTTAGTAAACAAGACAATGTAGAAGTTATTCATCTTACTTCGACAATAATCCTCGTTAAACGGCTCAAATCGAACTTAGAATCTCAAAGGGTTTAGTGTATTCTAAAAGTGAGAGATGATTCATCTTTCATTTATGAGAGATGAATCACGCCACGCAAAGTGTGAGGGGTGATCTTGGTGAGTTCAGTTCCGGTAATTGGCATAGCGGGAATCGGGACATACATACCCGACAGTTACATGACGCCCGACCAGATAGCTGAGGCGACTGGAATTCCTCGAGACGTGATAGAACTGAAGTTCGGGGTGAAGAGGAGATTGCTTCCAGGACCAGAAGACACAACGAGCAGCATGGGAATAAGAGCCGCAAAGAAAGCTCTCGAAAACTCCGGTACTCATCCCAAAGATGTCGATTTGATAATCTGGAATGGAGCTCAACACAAGGATTATCCTTGCTGGTTGGCCGGATTAAAGGTGGCCGACGAGATTGGGGCAACAAATGCCTGGTCGTTCGATATGGAAGCCATGTGCGGCTCGATGATGGCTGGCATGGATATCGCAAAGAGTATGATGATAGCGCGAGACGACGTGGAAACAGTGCTCCTTGTAAGCGGCTATAGGAATGTTGATCTGATGAATCTCTCCGAGCCCTCTACTTCTTTTATGCTGGATGTTGGAGCAAGCGGAGCGGCAGTAGTCATGAAGAAAGGGTATAACGAAAATGTCGTTCTCTCTTCCGCATTCAAAGGTGACGGCTCCTTTTCCGAACTTTGTGTCGTCCCGGTAGGCGGAACAAAAAAATGGCCGATGAGCAGAGAAGATGTGTCGGAATACCATTTTCGTGTCCAGGGAGACACGGCAGAATTCAAGAAGCGCCTTGGAGAGACGACAATGCCCAACTTCTATTGGGTTATCAGAGAGTCTCTAAGAAAGAGCGGTTATTCAGAAAGAGACATTGACTATCTGGCGATATTGCATTTCAAGAGATCAGCCCATTTTGCTGTTCTTGAGGAACTCGGACTCAAAGAAGAACAGAGCACATACCTCGATGACTATGGCCATCTTGGACAAAATGATCAAATTCTCTCAATTGAATTGGGTTTGAGAGAAGGAAAGATCAAAGACGGTGATGTGATCGTTATGGTCGGCGCCGGATTAGGCTTCGTCTGGGCCGCAACAACCGTAAAATGGGGCAAAGTTTAGGAGGCGCAAAGGTGAGAATGGAAGGTAAGGTTGTCATCATTACTGGTGGCGCAAGAGGTATTGGTAAAGCAGCAGTTGAGAGATTCACGAGAGAAGGGGCGATAGTCTATGCCTGCGATATGGATATTGAAGGTCTTGAAGGCTTGAAGAATGAATTCGCTGAGCTCCCGGGAAAGGTAATACCAAAGAAGCTGAATGTGACGGATAGAAAGGCAATAGCTGATTTGGTCAACGAAATCAAGAGTGAGTATGGTCACATTGATGGGCTTGTTAACAACGCCGGAATCACTAGGGATGCACTGATCCAGAGAATGACGGAAGAAGATTGGGATCTAGTTATCGACGTGAATCTGAAGGGTGTATTTAACATGACACAGGCCATTGCGCCTGTGATGCTTGATCAAGGTTATGGTGCAATTGTCAACACCTCTTCAGTTGTCGGAGTGTTTGGAAATATCGGTCAGTCAAACTACTCCGCCTCCAAAGGAGGAGTAATAGCCATGACAAAGACATGGGCAAAAGAGCTTTCTCGAAAAGGAGCCAAGATCAGAGTTAATGCTGTCGCTCCAGGTTTCATTAAGACTCCAATGACTGAGAAAATGCCCGAGAAGATAATGACAGCGCTCGAAGAGAGGATACCGTTGAAGAGAATGGGTCTTCCCGAGGAGATTGCAAATGTGTACTTCTTCCTGATTTCTGACGAAGCAAGTTACTTAACCGGTCAGGTTATCGGTGTCGACGGGGGACTCGTGATTTGAAGATCTCTCGAAGTGAGAGAACAAGATTACAGATAAAGCAGGCGGCTGAAGAGCTGTTCAGTCGTCTTGGTTTTGAGATGACGTCTGTTGCCAATATATGTAGGACCTGCGGATTGTCTAATGGAGCCTTTTACAGACATTACGCAGGAAAAGAACAGGTGTTTAAGGAAATTGTGCAGGACATTAAGGCTGAATTCGAGGCCGCAACAACCTCGATAACCGGTCGTGATTCCAGAGAAAGACTCTTCAATCTGTATAGAACTGTCTTCAATATTCTTTGGGGATCGAGGAAGAAATTTATCGCATTCCACGAAGCCGAGTATAGATTTCCCGATGTTGAGAGTTCGGTCGACAAGATCTATAAGGATTCTCTTCTTTCAACTGTCTCTATAGGCAAGTCCACACTTTCAATGCCCGAGTTGTGGTTTCTTGTTGGTAGTTCGAGATTTACTGCTATCTACTGGATTATCTACAACGGAACAAGGGTTCCTGATTCCACTGTAGAGTCGTTGGTTGATTTTACTCTGGGTGGATTTGTTAAATCTGAGCAATTTGACAGAGAAGCACTTGATTTCACTTTTGACAGAACAAAGGCAAGCGGAGGTACCAAGGCGAAAGAAGTCATTCTTCTTGCTGCGGAAAGGCTTATGGGCGAGAAAGGGTATTTCGAGACTTCGATTTACGATATCACGAGTAGGGCAGGTTACGGTCAAGGTACATTCTACTTGCATTTCGAAAGCAAAGAGAAACTCCTTCAGGAGCTTGTTTATCAGGCAAACAGGAATCTCAGGAGAACAATGAGAGACGCCGTTTCCGGCGTTGAAGGAAGACTAAACAGAGAGATCAGGTCTTACAAGGCGTTTCTTCTGTTCATGGATGTTCACAAGGAGCTCTACAACATCGTGAGAGAGTCGGAATTTGTGCAGCCGGAGACAGGCCGCTTCTACTATGAAAGACTCCTCACATCATACATAAGTTCGCTTGAAGAGGCCAGGTTCAAGAATGAGATTAGACAGATTGACTCGCGAGATCTTGGAGTCTTCTTGATGGGGATCGGACATTTCATGGGTCTGGATCTTCTCTTTAGGAATGAAAAGGAATACGAGAAATGGGACGAGCATCTGATAGAACTTGCTTCGCTAATGGCAAAAGGGTACGGAGGTGCTTTTAGTTGAATTGGAAGGATGAATATAAGAAGAAGAGAATTAGCATAGAAGAAGGCCTCAGGAACGTAAGATCTGGTACAAAAATCGTGACCAGCATGGCCGCTATGGAAGCTCGGGGTCTTCTTGAAAATCTCCACAGGGTTGATGGTGTCGAAAACGTAGCCGTAGCAACTTGTTTGAACATTGGCGAGTACCCCTTCTTTGTTAACAGAGAGTACGAAGGAAGATTCCTTAATGAATCATGGTTCCACTCGACGGGTGCTAGGAAGGCAGTTAGCAACGGACTGAGGACTGTAACCTACATTCCGAATAATCTACATACTGCTGGCGTGGAACGTATTATGGCCAACAAACCCGACATATTCTGGGGAGTCGCATCTCCCATGGACAAGAATGGTTACATGACAGTTTCCCTTTCTACCGTTTACGAGAGGGACATGGTTGAGAACGCGAAAATGGTGATCCTGGAAGTAAACGACAGGGCTCCAAGAACCCATGGGGACACACATGTTCACATAAGTGAAGTTGACTATGTGATAGAGAACAGTTTTGATATTCCTGAGCTTCCCGATACCGAACCCTCGGAGACGGAGATGCGAATTGGCGAGCATATATCGTCATTAGTTGTAGATGGCGCCACTCTGCAGATCGGAATCGGCGGTATTCCAAATGCCGTTGCCAAGTTGATGGAAGACAAGCATGAACTTGGAATACATACCGAAATGTTCACGGAGTCCATGATTCATCTCTTCGAAAAGGGAGCGATAACGAATTCGAGAAAGAGTCTCTGGAAAGGAAAGTTCATTGCTACTTTCGCCCTTGGAACGAAGAGAATGTACTCCTTTGTGGAAGACAATCCTGGGGTTCTTTTGCTTAGAGGGAGCTATGTGAACGATCCATACGTCGTTGCGCAAAACGATAACATGGTATCCATAAATACTGCCATATCCGTTGATCTAACAGGACAGGTGTGTTCGGAAGCAATCGGAACAAGGCACTATAGTGGCACAGGAGGACAGCTTGATACTCACAGAGGGGCCTCTATGGCGAAGAACGGAAAGGGGATAATTGCTCTGAGGTCCACCGCCAAGAAGGGAACCGTTTCCACAATCGTTCCTCTTCTCCCTCTGGGTTCTCCGGTAACTGTGCCTAGGCAGGATACTGATTATGTTGTCACTGAGTTTGGAATCGCGAGGTTGAAGGGTCTAAATGTCTTCCAGAGAGTAGAGTCTTTGCTTAACATCTCTCATCCCGATTTTAGATCTGAGTTAAGAAAACAGGCCAGCGAGGTTGGATTGATTTAGGAGGTTTTTGATGAAGAAGGTCTTCATAGTTGGTGCAAAGAGAACAGCAATAGGTACTTTCGGAGGGGCTTTGAAAGATGTTCCGGCGGTCGAGCTTGGTGTTACTGCATCAAAGGCTGCGATAGAACAATCAGAGGTAGACCCCAAGAACATCGAAGAAACCATAATGGGTTGCATATTGACTGCCAATCAAGGTATGGGACCGGGAAGGCAGGTCTCAATCGGAGCAGGCGTACCTATCGAGAGTCCCGGATATCTAGTGAACATGCTATGCGGATCCGGAATGAAATCGACGATGATCGGGGCCCAGGATATCCTTACGGGCGAAGCCGATCTGGTCTTGACAGGTGGTATGGAGAATATGTCTATAGCCCCTTACATGCTGGACAAGGCAAGGTTTGGTTACAGGATGGGCAGCGGCTCCATAACGGATCACATGATAAGAGATGGGCTAACGGATGTTTTTAACGATTATCACATGGGCGTTACTGCGGAAAATCTCGCAGCAAAATACAGCATAAGCAGACAGGAGCAAGACGAATTTGCACTTGAAAGCCAGAAGAGGGCAAAAGAAGCAATCTCCGCAGGAAAGTTCAAGGATGAAATCATTCCCGTTGTCATAAAGCATAGAAAGGGAGACATTGTATTTGATACCGATGAGCATCCTAGAGATACAAGCATGGAGATTTTGGCGAAGCTGAGACCTGCATTCAAGAAGGATGGTTCAGTAACGGCAGGGAATTCATCGGGAATCAATGACGGTGCAAGTGCAACCGTCCTGGCAAGTGAAGAAGCAGTAACGAAGTACGGGCTTAAACCGATTGCAGAGATAGTCTCATTTGCTCAGGCGGGAGTCGATCCAGCATATATGGGATACGGTCCTGTTCCAGCCGTTGAAAAGGCTCTCAATAAAGCTGCGATGACCATCAAGGATGTAGGGCTTATCGAGCTCAATGAGGCTTTCGCTTCTCAGGCGCTTTCCGTGATTAGAGGACTTATGGAGATCTACGGAGTCACAAAGGAATGGCTGATTGAAAGAACCAATGTTAATGGAGGTGCAATTGCTCTTGGTCATCCCATTGGAGCCTCAGGGAACAGAATCATCGTTACGCTCGTCCACGAAATGGAGAAGAGAGATCTCGAATTCGGGCTTGCTTCCCTTTGCATCGGCGGAGGAATGGGAACCGCAGTAGTTGTCAGGAGAGTCTAATTTCTGAATCACAGGTAATGCCGCTTTTTGGGAAAGAGTTTTCTTGTTCCAACGTTCTTTTGAAATCATCTGGAGTACAACCTACGTAGGAGGTGGGAAAGTGAAAAAGGTATTTTTGGTTCTACTTATGGCTGCTGTAACTTCACTAATCGTTTTTGCAGCTACTCCGATCAAGATCGGTGCTGTTCTTCCCTTGGGTGACATCACCGGAGATCAGGCTGCAAAGGCAATGAGACTTGCAGTAAGTGAAATCAACGCAGAAGGCGGTTTACTAGGACGACCTCTGGAGTTGATAGTAATTGATGACGAAATGACACCGGAGAAGGGTGCGGCAGCGATCTCCAGGCTTGCTACCGTTGATAGAGTGGACTTTTTTGTCGGTGGTATGAGCACTGGAGTTCACTTCGCGCAGATTCCTGTTATGAAGAGCTTTCAGAAGGTCACAATCTGGATAGGTGCTGCCGGTTCACAATGTGAGGTTGCAGTCGGTCCGGACGCAGACTGGTATTTCCATCTGCATCCATGGGATTATCAGCAGGGAGCCAGCTACGGCCAGGGTTGGACGGATCTAGCCGAAGCCTATCCTGATATTGAGATCAACAAAGTCTTCCTGGCGTATGAAGAAGGAGCTTTCGGCACCGGTTCTCATGAAGCATATTTGGTCCTTCAGGCACTGGCTGCAGAAGGCCAGGGAGCTTGGGCAGAAGTCATGAGCGACTACATGGGAGTTTCGTTCAAGAGTGCTGCACTTGGCGGAGGAGATTACCGAGCGATGCTTCAGCAGGCGAAGAAATATGACCCGGATCTTTTCGTTTGGGCGGGTTATGACGCGGATGCTCTTCCAATGCTCCAGCAGGCAAAGGAAGTCGGGTTCTCACCAAAGTTCTTTGTTGGAGCACCTCCAGGATGGCCGGCACATTTCGGCGACTCTCCCCTGGCAGAAGGAGTTACCCTATACGGAATGTGGGCTCCAACGATCAACAGAATCAGCCCCGTAGCCGAGCACTTCTGGAATGCCTACATTGAGATGTTCAAGGAAGAGCCGGCAACTTACTTTGCTCCTCTCGGTTACACGAACATTTACTTCCTTGCAGAAGGAATCAAGGCTGCTGGTACTATTGAGAAGTCTGCACTTATCAAGGCCCTAGAGCAGGTGGAATATGCGTCTCCAATCGGTGATGTCTTGAAGATTGCGCCAAGTAACGTCATAAAGCACCAGGGCTTCACTGCTCAGAAGATACTTCAGTGGCAGGGTGGCGAACAGCACGTAATATGGCCTCTAGAGTTAAAGACAGCTGAACCTGAATATCCATTCCCTTCCTGGGATGGGAGATAGTCTGATTTAGGTCGGGCAGCAATGCCCGACCTTATTATCTGAAAAAGTTGCTACCAGGGTGGTGAAAGACTTGGAAAAGATCTCTTTCTTGAGAAAGCATAGAGGCATTTTGATACTTGTCGCGATACTTGTGGTTGTCGCGATCTGGAGGCCGCTAGCCGCGATTTATGGCGTTCAGAGAGGTAGTCTTTATGCACTGATAGGGCTTCCTCTGGCTCTAACTCTCGGAGTAGTCGGAATAATGAACCTTGCCCACGGCGATTTGCTATCGCTGGGAACTTATATTGTTTATCTATTTGCAGTCAATACCGGTATGGATCCTCTTGTTTCGATAATCCCCGTGTTTTTCCTGCTATTCATTCTAGGAGTTGTTATCTATAAGCTTACGGTAACCAGGGTTCTTAAAGCAGGACACCTTAACCAGCTGCTTCTCACTTTCGGGATATCGATGATAGTTCTGGAACTCATGAAGGTTATCTGGACTACCCGGCCAAGAAGCGTCTATGTTGACTATTCTTCGTCCTCAACGACGATTGCCGGCGTTAGATTCGGTACTTACGAGTTGCTTTACGTTGTGTTAGCGTTTGCAGTGCTAATCGCTCTTCAACTCTTTCTAAAAAAGACAAGATTAGGGCAGGCTACCTTTGCAGTCGGTCAGAATCCTCGCGGAGCAAAGATTGTAGGGATAAACACCGATTTCGTCTATCTCTTTGTTTTTGGTTTATCGGTCGCCATACTTGGTATTGCAGCAGGGGTAATGGTGCCGAGATTTGCAATCTTTCCCTCTGTGGGCGCGGCATTCACTATGAAATCATTCAGTCTAGTTGCAATGGCAGGTCTCGGTAACCTAACCGGGATTCTGATAAGTGGTATTGTTCTAGGAGTGGGAGAGGCAATCGTTCAATCGATTCCCGGATATGCCGGTTGGTCTGACATCGTGTTCTTTGGAGTACTGATAGCAGTTATCATGATTAGATCCTTAAGGAGGCAATCACTATGAAGATTATTAAACCGATTCTCCTTCTGATTGTTCTCGCAGCGGCTGTGATGCTGCCACTGCTCACGGAAGCATACTTCATAAGTGTTGCCATAACGATACTTACGTTCATGACTCTTGCATTAAGCTGGGACATGATGTTACGAACGGGTCAATTGTCATTTGGCACAGCAGGCTTCTTTGGTCTGGGAGGATACGCAGGAATCATCGCTGCAGCTGATCTTGGAGTAGATCCTATCACAGGAATCATAATCGGTGGACTTGTCGCCGGAGTTGTATCGCTGGTTCTGGGTATGGCAATCCTCAGACTTAGAGGTCTTTACTTCGCTATTACTACAATGGCTCTAGCGAGCGTTTTTATGGTCATCATCAGGAACCTTCACAAGATCTCGGGTGGTCCGAGCGGTAAAGTCGTTTTGAGCACCCTCTTCAACTACGATTCGAACAAGGTCTACTGGTTTATGCTGGGTGTTGCCTTGATTACAATAGTAATTTCAGAAGTATTCCAAAGAACCAGAATACACTTCGCCATTGACTCTATCAGGGCGGATGAGACCGTTGCTAAATCTCACGGAGTGAACATATACAAGTATTTGATATTCGTCTTTGTTGTAACTTCGATGATTCAGGGTGTGGTCGGCGCGACATACGCTCTGCAGTATGGCTTCGTTTTCCCCGAGAGCAGCTTTTCGGCTCATTATCTTCTCTTGCCGATAGCGATGGCCCTGGTTGGGGGAATCTACTCAACAATAGGTTCAGTAATTGGAGCGATAATTCTTGGGCTATCCTCTGAGTATCTTAAACTGATCATGCCGTACGGCCACCTGATAATCTACGGTGTGATTATTGTTGTGGTAGTCCTCTTCTTACCCAACGGTGTATATGGCGCAATCAAAGATGTTCTTGGTTTCAGAAAACGCCGTCTGGAGGAACGATAACATGAGTATACTCAAAGTTGAAAAAGTAACTAAGCGCTTTGGCGGGCTTGTAGCTGTAGATGATGTCACAATGGAGATTCGGCAGGGCGAGATTCTAGGGCTAATAGGTCCCAATGGCGCAGGAAAGACAACGCTTACAAATGTGATATCGGGACTACATACTGTGAGTGAAGGCAGAATATTCTTTGATGGTACGGATATTACTTTTCTGCCTACTCACAAGAGATGCCATTTGGGTATAGCCAGAACTTTCCAGATTGCGCGCCCCCTTAAGAATCTCACCGTAGCTGAAAATGTTATGGTTGGTGGGCTGTTCGGAAACGGAGAAAAGCTAAAGGATAGTCGAAAGAGCGCAATTAAGCTTTGCGAAACGATCGGTCTTGCTAAACCTAACGAAGTCCTTGATAAGATAACTGTCTTGGATATCAAGAAGATCGAAATCGCCAGAGCTATGGCAACAAAGCCAAAGCTTCTTTTTCTAGACGAGGTTATGTCGGGTTTGAATATGGATGAAACCAGAGAGATGATAGACACTGTAAGAAAGATTAGAGATACAGGTGTGACAATCTGCATAATAGAGCACGTCATGAGTGTAATTAGAGAGATTACTGAGAGAGTTATTGTGCTAGACAGAGGAGCAATTATCGCTGAAGGTCCATATAGTGAGGTTTCACAGCAACACAACGTGATCACCGCTTATTTGGGGGAGGATGCCTGATGCTTGAAGTCAAGAACGTAAACGTCTCATACGGGAGAATTCAGGTTGTAACGGACTTCTCTTTTTCCGTTGGAGAAGAAGCCGTTGGACTTTTCGGCCCCAATGGAGCGGGAAAGACCACCCTGATAAACTCAATCATTGGTTTGGTTAAACCTACGAGCGGAGAAATACTGTTTGAAGGGGAATCTCTCATCCCGTACGAAACCCATACGATAATAAGAAAAGGTATATCTGTAGTGCCTCAGGACGGTGAGCTCTTTCCTATTATGAACGTTCTCGAGAACCTGAAGATTGGAGCTGCCTACATCAAGGAGGCGAGAGATAGAATTGAAGAGAGGCTTGATTTTGTATTCAAGATCTTTCCGATTCTTAAGGAACGCGCTTATCAGCTGGCGGGAACTATGAGCGGAGGTCAGCAGAGAATGCTTGCAGTGGGCCGTGCTCTGATGGCGGTTCCTAGACTTCTGATTCTAGATGAGCCTTCAGTGGGACTCCAACCTTCTCTGGTTTCAGAGCTCTTTGAGAAACTCTTAGCCATAAAATCTGAAGGAGTCTCTATGATTCTCTCTGAGCAAAACGTTAGGCAGGGTCTGAAAGTAATCGACCGGGGTTACGTCATAGAGAACGGAACTCTTGCAATCGAGAGTACTGCGGAAGACCTTATGCATAATGAATATGTCAAGCGCTCTTATCTTGGTTTGTAGGGTAGACTAAGAGGCTTCTTAGAAGTGATTTGAAATGCGAGAGAAGCAGTTGGCAGTGGTTCTGATGACCTACCTGGTCTTCATGACAATCGGTTTTGAGAGAAATGCTTTTGCGCTGGAAGTTGGTGAAAGTGCTTCGATTGTGTTCAAAGATGTTAATACGAAAGATAATGATCGAGAAACCAACTTGCTAGACGGGAGGGAGTTATTCATGAAGAGGCAGATTGCTAAGAAGTACGTTAAAGTTGTCGACAAGAAGATCTTCTATCTTGAAACCGTGGATTCTGAAGGAATTCCAGTGGTCTTTGTCCATGGAAACTTCGCCTCGAGCAAATGGTTCGAGCCTTCTCTAGAGATTCTTCCGCGGAGATTCAAAGGTTATGCAATTGACTTGCCGAATTTCGGAAGGTCGGATAGGCTTGAAGAAGTAAGTATTGAAGATTACGCGAACTATGTTATTGATTTCATACTTGAGATGAAAGTTGACCGAGTAGTATTAGTCGGTCACTCTTTAGGTGGAGCGGTTGCTCAGAGCGTGGTTGTGAAGAGACCCGATCTGATCGACCGGGTTGTTCTTGTCGATCCGGCTCCGCCTGACGGACTTACTACACCTGAAGAGGCCTATCCATATCTTGAGATGTATAAGGGCAACAGAGACCTCCTGAAGAAGGCTCTTGTTGGGGTTATGCCGACAAGAGCGGAGGACGAGTTTCTAGAGGCTCTGGTTGAAGAGGCGCTCCTGATGGACGGAAGGTGTTTTGTCGAAAATGCCAGGGCTCTTGACAGATACGATTTTACTCAAGAGCTAAAAGGGACCGAAGTTCCCTTTCTGATCATCGTGGGAAAGCTAGATCAGATAATCTCAGAAGAGATGGCGAGGAGATTTGAAAGAGTCATTAAGAATGTGCAAGTAAAGGTCCTTGAAGAGTATGGACACAGTATTATCGTTGAGAACACGGAGCTGTTCATGGACTTGTTCATTGATTTCGTTGGTAAATGATTCTCTTTCAAATGATTACGGGGCCTCTGGCCCCGTTTGTTTGGAGTGAAAGTTCATAATCGATATTCATTCGGTCTTTTCCTTGAGTAGTCTGTCTAGTCTATCGCTGGCCAATCTCTTAATTTCGTCGGCCCTAACGGTGTATTTCACATGTTCACCATCATAGACACTCTCCAAAAGCCTTCACTTCTTCAGTTTTTCGAGGTGGTTGCTTAGATCTCCGGCGGAGATCTTCAGTTTCTTTGCAAGCCTAACTGGACGATGTGGCTCTCTGCTCAGTTCTCTCAAAATAGCAAGTCTCTCCTTGCTGGCAAGTGCGTCAGAAAAATCTATACACTCCAACGCTCGTCTTTTTCTCTGAATGGTACTTCTATTCTGTCATAGCCAAGAATGAAAAGATACCTGTCTTTATTGATCATCAAACTTGCCTGGTCGAGACCAAGAAAAGGAGAGACACTTAGTTCTAGAGTAGTGACTGTTTCAAGAACATCAAAAGACTGACAACATTTTGACTCTCAAGGTATGATGTCCCATCCTCTTCAACATGTCTTTCGAGCAATCTCAGATATTTACGGTTAGATTTCCTTACATCATCCCTGATCTTAATGAAAACATTTTCAGGAACCATTCAAATAGATATAAGATGTTATATTCTGCAGCAAACAAATAAGAGATCCTCTTTTGTCTGAGACGGGTTTTCAAGCAGTTCAAAGAGATTTGCTTTCTGAACAGATGGTTTTTTTCTGTGTCTTCATTCTTTCCCTCTGTTAGAATTGTCATGCAATAAGGTTGAATTGTTCTCAAACAGTGAAATAAGAACTATCAGAGGATACCAACAGTGAAACTCTTTCTTTTTTTTGCGGCAATAAATAAATTAGGAAAAGACAAGTTAAGAGTGATATTCCTTAACAACCGCCTGTAAATGCTCCTGTTGAGATTTATTCTAATCTGTATTAGGTAGTAAGCTAGAGTAGAAAGGGGGATTTCGCCTTGGTGGGAAAGAAGCTGGATTCAGAAAACATTGGAAGATCTAATAGAAAGCTGATTCTTCATTTGTTGAGGAAGAGTCCTGTCACAACTAGACGAGACCTTGCAACTGCATCGGGTCTGAACCCCAGTACCATAACAAAAATAATAAAGGACTTTTTGTCTGTTGGGCTCTGTGAAGAAGTAAGTGCGGAAGAGACCGGTCGTATTGGAAGAAAGGCCATCGTTCTTCGCCTCAACAGAAAGGCCTTCATGTCTATTGTAATAGATATTGGCGTCGAAGAGACTACAGTAGGTAAAGGATTCTTCGATGGGTCTGTTTCGGTCATGAGCAAATTCAGAACACCTCCCGATTTCTATGAGTTCATGAAAATCCTTGCCGAGAAGGCTTCGGTAATTTCCAAAAATATCCCTAAGTATAGATTTCTCGGTTACTCCGTATCAGTCCCTGGAATTGTCGATGTTGAGAACTCAAGAATAGTATACGTTCCTCATCTGAACTGGAAGGATCTTGTGCTCAAAGAAAGGCTATCCAGACGCTACCCTGTATTTCTTGACAATGAAGCAAATCTCTCTTTGATTGCAGAGAAGTGGAATAACCCCGCTCTTGCAAATGCAGGAGATATCGTTTTTGTATATGTGTCAGAGGGAATCGGTTGCGGGATAATGTTCGACGGGCAGATTTATAGAGGCCGGGACTACTCTGCGGGCGAATTGGGGCACATGACGGTTCAGACAGATGGGAAGCAATGTTATTGTGGAAACTTTGGTTGCTGGGAGACTATAGCTTCTACCGAAGCAATAGTTGGTCGGGCAGAAGAGATGGGATTTGCTCTGAGAGGAAGTAGTAACAACGAGAAGTATCTAGGTGTGTTGAGTTCGTCAGATCCAGAATATAAGTACCTTCTTGAGGAGGTTGAAAGAAGCCTGGGTGTAGGGATAATCAACATAGTTAATTCACTTGATCCCGAAGTTGTCGTTTTGGGCGGCGTCGCGTCAATGCTTCCCGAAAGATCTTTGCGCAACCTTGTTGATCTGGTCAATTCAAGGGTTCTATACGCCACCGGACAGAACATAAGAGTCATAAGAAGCGTACTTCACGAAAAGGGTAGAGCAAGTTCTAAGATGATTGGGGCGGCTCTTCACATAATTGATAAGAAGACCATCGATTTTGTTTAAAGGAGTACGACTATGAGCATTTTCTTAGGAATAGACATAGGAACAAACTCTGTGAAGGGAATAGCGGTCGACGAAAACGGGAGGATTATCGCTTCTTCCACGGAGGAGATCTCAATGGAGACGCCGAGGCCGGGCTGGGCTCAACAGAACCCCGAGATCTGGTGGAATGCAGCCGAAGTCGTCTTAAAGGATCTAGTTCAAAGCAACAGAGTTATTCCCGATGCGATATCAATCAGCGGACAGATGCATTCATTTGTCGCATTAGATGAAGATGGAGACGTTGTGTATCCGGCGATTCTCTGGTGTGATCAGAGAACTGAAAGACAGTGTGAAACAATTACCGAGTTGTATGGCGGGGAGAAAAAGATCGTTGAGAGATTTGGAAATCCTGTGTTGACAGGGTTCACGCTTCCCAAGATCCTCTGGCTTGCAGAAAACGAGCCCGATAAGTTCAGGAAGATACGTAAGTGGATGTTGCCAAAGGACTACATAGTCTTCAAACTCACGGAAAGATCTGTGACTGATTTCTCAGATGCTTCCGGTACTTCTATGCTCGATCTTGAAGGCGGCTTCGACAGAAGTATTATGAAGATCGTAGGTATTGAGGAGTCAGCAAGTCCGGAGTTGATCGAATCGGCCAAGATAGCGGGAACGGTAACAAGCGCTTCGCTTCCTGAGCTGAGAAACGTTCCCGTTGTAGTAGGTGGTGCCGACAACGCGGCATCGGCTTACGGATGCGGTGTCGAGAATCCGGGTGACGCAATGGTCAGTATCGGTACCTCTGGAACTGTTGTTGCACTGACTAGGAAGGGAAGACCCGACCCCAAAGGTGCGGTTCATCTCTTCCGGCATGTTACCGGCAATGACTTCTATCATATGGCCGTGATCTTGTCCGCGACAAACTCCTTAAACTGGTTCAAAGAGAGGTTTGGTGCGGGCCTCTCTTTCGATGCTTTGGAGAATCTAGTAAAAAATGCGCCAGCGGGTTCGAACGGAGTTGTGTTTCTTCCATACCTGAACGGCGATCGGACTCCTCATCGTGATCCGAATGCAAGAGGTACCATATTCGGCTTGTCATCCTTCCACAGCAAGGGGGATATTTTCAGAAGCATCTACGAGGGTGTGGTTTATGCCTTGAGAGAAGGGGCTGAGCTGATTGAGGGCCTAGGGTCAGACATGAATGATGTGAGAATCGTCGGGGGAGGTTCGAGAAGCGATACTTGGTGCCAGATAGTGGCAGATAACCTTGGGAAGACGATTTGGCTTCCCGAAGTCGATGAAGGTCCCGCGTACGGTTCTGCTCGCCTTGCTTCTAAGGCATTGGGTCTGGATTCTTCATCGTGGATAAAGATGAAGAGAGAATACAGACCAAACGAAAACGCGAAGAGTGTATACGACAGGGTATTCAGGATATACAAGGATCTATATATTAGCATGAAAGAACGTTTCGGAGAGATTAGCCGCTTGCAGCAGGAAATTGTCAACTGAAAGGAGGGACTGCAATGAGCATTTTCGACAAGATAGAGAGAATTCAGTACAAAGGGCCGGATAATCGCGACCCGCTTGCGTTCAGTTTCTACAACCCTGAAGAGACAATCATGGGGACCACTATGAGAGAGTATCTGAGATTTGCTGTGGCTTTCTGGCATACCTTCAAGGGTGATGGACTAGACATGTTCGGTCAGCCGACAGCGAGAAGAAGCTGGGACAGCGTTAAGGATCCTATGACTCTGGCAAAGCTTAAGGTCGATGCAGCGTTTGAGTTCTGCGAAAAGCTAAGCATTGACTACTTCTGTTTTCATGATCGAGATATTGCCCCTGAGGGAAATACTCTGCGGCAGACAAACAACAATCTCGATGAGATAGTGAGACATATTTCCGATCATCTAAAAACAAGCAACGTCGGAATACTTTGGGGAACGGCAAACTTGTTTGCGCACCCGAGATTCATGCATGGGGCTGCCACATCTTGCGATGCGGATGTCTATGCCTATGCTGCTGCTCAGGTGAAGAAAGCGATTGAAGTTACAAAAGAGCTGGGCGGTAAAAACTACGTATTCTGGGGAGGAAGAGAAGGGTATGAGACTCTTCTTAACACCAATATGAGTCTAGAGATAGAAAATCTTGCCAGATTCTTTCACATGGCTGTAGATTATGCGAAGGAAATCGGGTTCGAAGGCCAATTCCTGATAGAACCGAAACCCATGGAACCTACGAAGCACCAGTACGATTTCGACGTGGCAAATGCATTGTCTTTCCTGAGAAAGTACGGTCTTGAAGAGCACTTCAAGTTCAATGTTGAGGCCAATCACGCAACCCTTGCCGGACATGACTTTCAGCATGAACTGAGATTTGCCAGGATCAATGGTCTTCTTGGAAGTGTTGATGCAAACCAGGGAGACTTGCTTCTAGGATGGGATACGGACCAGTTTCCGACAGATGTCTACTCCACAACACTAGGAATGTACGAGATAATCAAGAACGGGGGTCTCAATCCCGGTGGTTTGAACTTCGATGCTAAAGTGAGAAGGGGTTCTTATGAAGAGAAAGATCTCTTTTCAAGCCATATAGCTGGTATGGATACATTCGCTCTGGGACTGAAGGCCGCCGCCAAACTCTTGCAGGAGGGCACGCTGGAAGACCTCTTGAAAGAAAGATACAGAAGCTTCGATTCAGGAATAGGAAAGGAGATTGAAGAAGGTAGAGCCAGCTTCAAGTCGCTTGAAGAATACATCATAGATAAAGAGAGTCCCCTTCCGGAGCCTTCTAGACAGGAGTATCTCGAAAGATTAGTCAACTGGTCGATCGTTTCTGCAGGTAGATAATTGGAGAACTCCTTAGCAATCTTGGAGAGCAGCTGCTTGAGGCTGCTCTCCTTTCGGAATGTAGAGGAACCCGCTGAGTTTCTAGAGATGTCAGTGCGCGTTGCTCTAGATCCGAATTTCAGTTCTATAAAAGGTTCACGCGTGAGAATGATTCGCGGGCGTTGACGTGAATCAGCCGGCGCAAGCAAGCATACACAAAGTACTTTTAAATGCCCACAGATTCTGTCAAAGAGGAAAACCGCAACAGCCACATCTTTTGTGTTTCGATTAGTTCAGCTCTTCTTAGGTTGAAACTCATATCTTCGTCTTTCCGTAATCTCGGCAGATGCGGATCTTCCAACCATTCCAGATCGACGTTGATACAGGCAGTTTAGCAAGCGAAATGCCAACAAAGCTCTCACGAGAAAGTACAGAACAAGCGCCTTGCTTAGGAAGTATAACTGCCTCTTTGTGATAGTTTTGTCATCACACACTCGCGATAACTCCATGCAGAATTTACTTGTGAAGGATTGATTTGCGCTGCTAGAGGTGAGAAGATTTCTCCAGCGTGTCTGGAGGAGGAACGTCATTGATAATCGATCTGTCGTTCAAAGACTTATATGGAAAGGCACTCGAAGTACAGGAGCTATTTGATTCAGTTGAAGAGCTAACAAATCAAATCCGGATCGAAACCGGTTTAAGATGCCCCCCTTCCTGCAGAGAATGCTGTAGAACTCGCGGCGATGCTATTCAGGTAACAATCACCGAATTTCTTCCGCTTTCTTTGAAACTCTGGAATGAGGGTAGAGCCGAGCTGTTTCTTTCGACATTGGAGACCGTTTTGGACGACGATAGTTGTATTCTTTTTGAGAGCTCACCAGAATTGAGCAAGGAAGGCGGATGCACAGAATACAGATACAGGCCACTGCTATGCAGGATGTTTGGTTTTTCAGGTGTAATGGACAAGTTCGGTAAGGTAGTTCCGGCGATATGCAGGCTTTTGAAGACAAACTGTCCAGAATGTGTCAGCAAGCTACTTGAAAGGATTTCTGAAGGGTCGCGAATTCCAGTATTTTCCGAGTTCTCCAGTCGTATTCAGGGAGTTGATCCGTATATGGGAACAAGGACTTATTCAATTAACGTGGCTCTGAGAAGAGCGCTTGAGTATGTGGGCATGAGAGTTGACTACACGACAAAAGGTTTCGACAGAACGGCGTAAGTTCGTATTAGGGTCCCGATTTGAGTATCATAAACTAAGCTCTGGTAGTAGAATTCTTCTAAGAAGTCTTTGCGTTTGAGACTCAAAGAAAGAGGAGGCGCACGTATGAAAAGACTGTTCATTATGTTTGTGATGATTCTTGTTGCTGCTACCCTTTCTGCTCAGCTCGGATTGAGGACCCTTACTCCCGAGCCTACAGAAACCATCGAAGCTACTGATTTGGAGGCGGTTCCTCCCGCTCCGGAAGGGTTGCCTGCTCTTACTCTAAGAACTGTAGATTCACTACTGGTAACCTTCAGAGAAGGGTGGAAAGGCCCGGATGATCCTGCGTGGAAGACCGAGACAATTGGCACTTCGAAAATAATGATACCCGATAGTTACTCGATCTTCCAGGAGAAGATGGGTTTGAACTACGACGCTCAAATCTTCGATGAAGACAACGCTTTGTTCGGTAGGCTCTTCTTCTATCAGCTTGAGTCTTATGAGCGTGAAGAGTTGGTTGAGGCGGTGGTCGCTTCTCTTTATGGCGAGAGCGCTTCGACTGACAGGGCATATGAAGAGACAGTAGAACTTGAGAGCGGGCTCGTTGCTTATCTTGCATCATTAAAGGTGAGACCGGAAGCAGAGTATCCATTCATTGCCGTGTACTATCCATCTGAGGAACTGGATGTGACGGAACCGGGACCGGTAACGATGTTCGTTTTCGAGCTCGCGAATTACCAAGGTTCGGAACTCGAAATGGCGAAGGAAATCATTTCCAAAATCGTTGGAAGCTTTATCGATGTGGAAGAAGAATTGGAAGAAGAAGTAGTTGTTCCTGAATTGGAAAAGAGTGAACATACAGATCTTTTCGTCAAGATGATCGACTCACTTCTCAAAGAAGATGATATTGATATCAATATTGATGACTGGCTAGAGGTTGAAGGCGACTATTTCGGATTCTTGATGCCGCCAGAATTCTCAGTGCAGTTTTACCTTTCCGACTATTTTGAGGTGGCCGATTTAGGATTGCGTGGAACTATTGTCGGCAAGCTTTTTGTCGGTGAGACAGACGAACCTGCAAGTACTGAAGGCGTACTTAGTGAGCTTGTTTATGAGTATCTTGGTGGATTTGGTAATTTCGAGGTAGTTGATAGCTATTCAGGAAATATCGGTCGGGAGTCAACAGTAAACGTTTTCGCTCTGGACTTCTCTGGACAACTCTGCTGGATAGCACTGTTCTCCGAATCGGTTGATGCCGAAGTGTTCGGTCCAGGAGAGTACTTTGCTTTGGTTGGACTGGCCGATTCGCAGGATGCAGAAAACTGGGCTAAATGGTACACCGGAATTCTCGCAACGCTAGACTTCTAGTTCGTTTGCAAATGACGATTCGACAGGCGCACCTGAGAAGGGGCGCCTGTCTTTTTGGTTTACTTTCAAGGGAAGTTAGTCAGTTACTGGTCAGTTTTCTCGGCAGTTTCTTTCTCTTCGGTGTCGAAAAGCCACTGTAGGAATTGTAAAAAACCGCTTCCGGCAGACTTTATAGCGCTCTTAAGAGCATCCGCAGCTGTACTTGCTTCTTTTCCGTAAACTGTAATTCCAGAAGAGTTCTTAGTGTGATCCTCAAAGGATGCTAGGTTCTCTTTCAGATAGTTAGTGAGAGACCTCTCTTCCTGAAGCTCTCTCCTAAGCTGTTCGTTCTCCTCTTGAAGGGTGTGAACTCTTTCTCGAAGTTCGGATACTTCTTCGGAGAGAGAACTTTTGGAGTCCGCTTTTCCTGTAGCCCTGTGCGCGGCTTCAACAACTGTCAGACCTTGCGAAGTGAAACCGGGCATCTTCTTGACGACTTCAACCACTTCCTCATTGACTTCATCAATCAGTCCTTCTTCAATGAGGACCTTAACGTAGTTCCTCACCGTTTCGTATTTTATTCCACTTGCTTCAGAGAGTTCTTTGAAATTCACCTTAGGTCCCCCCAACAGAAGCGTCTTTGTTTTCATACTCAGTATATCAGAATTGGGAAGATAGAGCGGAGTGTTGTTGAGTTTGAGCGTTTGACGATATCCTTTTGCCAGTAATTTGATATGATTAGCATAGGTCAAAGAGCAAAGCGAGGAGAGAAGCATGAAAAAAGCATTACTGATTTTCATTTCAACCTTTGTCGTACTTACTGCACTATCAGCAGTCTTCATGGAAGAGGAATTGACTGCAGAACAATTCGGTTTCGTTGGAGATCTGAAGAGTGTCAGAGTCGAAATCGCCAGGTTAGGTGCCCAGTTACTGGTTTCGGAACCCGAGACGCTTTCTTTTAGCGAGTCGGGTTTGCTGATCGCCAGTGAAAGAAGTAGTATGAAGATCATCTACGTTTATGACGAGTTTGACAGGCTCGTCAGGAAGGAATTCATAGACGATGAAGGTGAGGTCTTCCAGACGGTTGAAGTCATCTATGACGATGAATTCTATGAAGCCATTGCCTTTGACGGCACTGGGAATGAACTTGAGAGAACTCGTTACTGGTTGGATTTGGTCGAAAGAACGCTTTCCTTTTCCATATCAACGGAAACAGGGTCTTCAACTAACACTCTCTACTTCGACGACAGCGGAAGAAAGACAAAGAGTTATTCCATTGTTAGAGAGAGCGTTGAAGACCTTGGTACGGATGTGAATATAGTCGTTGAGAGTAGATTCACTTATGATCTGAACGGATTTCTCAAGAGCGAGACTACCATAGTAAGAATCAGAAAAGAAGGCATGGAACACGCCACTGAATACCGAACGAGGGTTGACATACTTCTGAGAGACGAAAACGGCAACCCCGCCCGTGAGCTTAGAAGAACGGAATTTCAAGATGGCTCCAATCCTCCTGAGGAGTTCATTTACTCAAGAGAGTTCATATACTATTGATTCGGATGATGTGTAACATATGTTACCGATACAGCCCTCACAGCGGATGTAAGATAGTTATGATAGCGAAGGAGGGATTCACTTGTTCTGTTTTCAGTGTTCAGAAACGATGAAGGGAACAGGGTGCACCGTCAAAGGTGTTTGTGGAAAAGAGCCGGAAGTGGCAAATCTTCAAGATCTTCTCATCTGGATTCTAAAAGGAACTTCGTTTTGGGGAGTGAAAGCGAGAGAAGTCGGGATAAACGATTCCGACACAGGCCTCCACATCGCTGAAGGACTGTTCACAACAATAACAAATGTCGACTTCGATTCTGTGAGCCTTGGTAAGAAGATCGATAAGGCTCTGGCCGCAAGAGACAGGATCGAAGTGATGTTCAGAGAATCATTCAAGAGAGTACATGGTAAGGAGTTTGACGGAGAAGTTCCAGAAGCCTGCACCTGGAGAGTCTCCGGTGGGCTTGATGTTTACGAAATGAAAGGTGCCGAAGTTGGCGTTATGGATACAAGAGATGAAGACATCCGCTCACTCAGGGAGCTTCTTACTTACGGACTTAAGGGAATCGCCGCTTACACTGATCACGCGTACATTTTGAAACACTCGGAAAGTTCGATCCTTGATTTTCTTCAGGAAGGAATGGCGGCCTGTCTCGACGATTCGCTAAGTGTCGACGACTATGTGTCCCTTGTTTTAAGAGCAGGAGAGTATGCGGTGAAGGCTATGGCCTTGCTGGATGAAGCGAATACGACAAGCTACGGAAATCCCGAAATAACTTCCGTATATACGGGAAAACTTGAGGGACCTGGAATTCTGGTGAGCGGACATGATCTCCTGGATCTCGAAGAGCTCCTGAAGCAGACCGAAGGAAAGGGAATAAACATCTACACTCATGGCGAAATGCTCCCTGCAAATGCCTATCCGAACCTTAAGAAGTTCAATCACCTAAAGGGGAATTTCGGTACATCCTGGTACAATCAGCAGAAGGAATTTGAAGAGTTTGGAGGTCCTATTCTAATGACCACGAACTGCATTCAGAAACCGAGGGACTCTTACAAGGAGAGAATATTCACAACGGGCCTTGTCGGTTGGCCGGGCGTTGCACATATCCCTAACAGGATGGATGGTAAGCAGAAGGACTTTTCGCGGATCATAGAAGAGGCTCTCAAAATCGGTGATATAGGTGCCAGACCAGGTAAGACTATTGTTGTGGGTCTTGCTCATGATCAGCTTTCCAAAGTGTCGGATAAGATAATCGACGCGGTCAAGTCGGGGGCGATAAAGAAATTCGTGGTAATGGGTGGCTGTGACGGTCACTCGAAAGAACGCGAGTATTATACTGAACTCGCCGAGAAACTGCCTGACAATATGGTTATCCTGACTGCAGGTTGTGCAAAGTACAGATATAATATGCTTGATCTTGGCGATATCGGTGGTATACCGAGAGTTGTAGATGCGGGCCAGTGTAATGACTCGTACTCACTAGTGGTGACGGCTCTCAAGCTCAAAGATGCCTTTGGACTTGATGACATAAACGATCTGCCGATAGAGTACGATATCGCGTGGTATGAGCAGAAGGCGGTTGCCGTTCTTCTCGCACTTCTCTACATGGGAGTGAAGGGAATACGTCTTGGACCGATTCTTCCCGCATTCGTATCACCTAACGTTCTCAAGGTTCTTGTGGATAACTTCGATATAAAACCAATTACGACGGCGGAAGAGGATCTCAAAGCTATTGTTGGTTAGTCTGTGGCAAGATAAAGAAGAACCATCCATAACAAGTCTTGAGTAAGATTAGGCTCAATATCTCCCAAGCCGGGCGCCGCTAAGTGCCCGGCTTTGTCGGATCCAACGAAGTGTGGGACGGAACCGATCACCTTGGTAACTTGGGTCTCCCCCCCGAGCCACTCTTGTCCTATGGAAACATGATGTCAATTAAGGGAGTATGTTTATTATTCCCAGAACAAGCGCTGCAAGCGACGAGATAACAGCTACCGTCAACCAGATATTATTCGTCCTTTTCAGTGATGCGATCTCGCGCGCTGTTTCTTCTCCAACTCGCTTAACTGCCTCTTCAGTTATTTCAGTGATCTCATCCCTGGTAACAATTACCGCCGTCAGTTCCGATGACAGACTCCTGAGTTCCTGCGCGGTTGCGGCTAGCTCTTCCTTCGTTTTGGATAGATCATTCTGGAGCCGTTGAATTGCCTTCAGATTACTATCTATTGCAGCAACCGAGCCATCAAAATTCCCCTTCATACTGTCGAGATCTACGGATACAACTCCCAGAGATTCTTCGAGAAGTTCTATCGAACGATCAAGGTCAACCAAAAGGGTTCTTACGTCCGAGAGCTCAGAGTTTAGTTCTCCAATACTCCCGGTCAACTCATCGTATGCTTCTCCAAAAGCCTCTATAGATACTCCTGCAGGCGGAATCGATTCTCCGAGACTTATCAAATCTGAGTTGAATCTCACGAATCCCCTAGACAAACTGTCGACTATTCCGCGGAGCTCAAGTATCTCGGTTTCGAGTTCAGCGAAGTTTATTGCTCCGGTTCCAAATACACCGATTTCGAGATCTTCAATCTTTTCCTCAAGAACCTCCAAAGTACCTTCGATTGAAGAACGATGTTCCTCGAGAGTATCAATTCTATTAGAGAGAGTTTTGGCAGTTGATTCTGAAGCGGTTAGTCTAGCTCTTATCTCTTCTAGAGCAGCTAGCGACAGTTCAGTAGCCGATACTCTCTCTTCGATATACAAGAGAGTCTCAGATAATGAACTAACTCTTTCCATCTGAGCTAGAGAAATCTCTGAAACGTATTTTGACAATCCATCGAGTTCCAAAGCCACTTCATTCAGAAGCTCACTATTATTCAGGATGGCTTCGGTGTTGGACTCAAACATTGTTTCAACAACCTCAAATCGATTATCCAGAATATCCAACTCGATTACTAGTCTTTCGTGGATTGATTCTATTTCGCCCGAGTGTTTTTCAACAGAGTTTTCCAGCTCTTCAAATCCATATTTCATTGCTGACAAGACTTCGGAGATCTCATCAATTTTCTCGTTTATGGATAGAATAACTGCAGAGTCGGTCTGTTCTGCTGCAGAGGCTCTCACATCCTCAATCGAGTCCTGAAGGCTATTCACTCTGTCGTTAAGATGGCTTTGTGATGCTGCAAGCGTTTCTATTCTAGAAATCTCGTCACTCCATTCTACAAGTGATAAATAGAGTCGTTCGAGCGAATCACTGAGTTCTTCGAACTCAATTCTAAGCACAGGATTATCGACAACCGCATCTTCGAGAGAAACAAGCCTGTTTTCTATCGATACTGCGAATTCTTCAATGTCGAAAGCTCCCCTGTCAACCGCTGCTTTGTATTCTGCCAGCGCGACTTGAGTATCCAGAAATAATGTGTTTAGCCTCCTGAACTGTAGGTTCAGTCCTTCGACGTTGTCCTGAAGGAAGTTGAGTCTGTCGTTAAGATCGGCCATGCCTTCAACTATTGAATCGTAATCATATGTCTCCTGGACGTCAACTACCGGCGTTGTTTCATCAAGGGTTACGGGTGCCATCTCGACTATCTTTCCAGGTTCTGTGGTCTTCACTCTCCACGGGAGAAGAATCTGTTGTATTCTTATGTCCATAAAGTAGTCCTGAACTTCTGATTTTGAAGTCAATACCAGAACTCCACCAGATGGAAGGGAAAAGGGTAACTGCAAGGGCACGGAGAGATCTTCAACTTTGTAGATTTGATAAGGGACTCTCTCTTCGCTTTCGCTGTCAATTATCGCAACGTTGTTCACTTCTAAGTCCATCACTCTCGTAGATCTGATGATTAGTATGCCCAGCAGATTCTGATCGGCGATAACCTTTGATTCGGAGTCGGTAGCAGCATAAGCAGGAACGAATCTCGCATCAAAGCCAGCTCCAGAGAATGAAACGAAGTCATCACTCCTTGACAAGAGACTGTTGAACAACTCATCATATTCTTGGGCCAGGGTAACTACCGAGATCAAGACAATTAGAAAGATAAGAACTTTTTTCATAAGCATACCTCCTGCCAGACGGCCGCTTGGCCAGCGAATTCCTTCAAACAGACTGTACTTCCATTTGCTTCGGGACCCAATGTGTTTCACTTCCCTATAATGTTAAGTATAACAACGTGAGCCATATAATTCAGCACTCTACTAATCGAAACTTCCAAACACACACAGTCTATCAGAGACAAACACCCTAAGAAACAGCTAATTTTCGAGCATATTTCGGTTTGAAGTACTGATATTTTTTCACACGTCACCACTGTCTGCATTTTACCATTGCCACCAAATGATTAACCAAGCCTCTTTCACCTGTGATATACTGTCAGTGAGATTTTCAGCGGAGTGTGTCGCTCTTGAATAAACAACCAGCAGAATTTGCACTAAGCGGCGAACGTATCGTCTGGATTGATGTTGCCAGGGGTTTTCTTATGGCACTGGTGATTATGTATCACACTCTCCCCCCTCAGTTAGTTGCTAATCTAATAAACCCGGCGGCCTGCACCTTCTTCTTTCTTTCCGGTCTTTTCTCAAAGGAACTGCCAATTAGGAAGGGCGTAAAGAAGAGGCTTAAGCAGCTAATGGTGCCTTACTACACAATGGCCGGGTTCAACATACTAATCTGGCTGATCGTCAAACTGCTGGTGACGCGAGAAGAACTAAATTTCTCCATTGGCTCAGTTTTGGTGAATGTTCTGACCGTTCGTACTGCCGTGGGGATAATTCCACTGAACATCATTCCATTATGGTTTGTTCCTGCCGTTTTCGTCACGGAGATCTACTATTCAGTTCTGAAGAAGCTGAATATTCTACCGATTGGAATTGTTCTGGGTTTCGTGTCGATGTTCTTCTTCTACGGGGCTCTGCCCTTCAAAATTGATGTTGCGCTTGCCGTGCTTCCATATTTTGCCGTTGGTAAAGTGGTGAAGTCATTGGGACTTTCTTCAAAAAGAATCCCTGTTCTCCTTACGGTAACTGCATGTGCATTATTCGTTTCAACAGCTGCTTTTTCTAACGAAGTCTATCTGATGGAAGACTACTTCGGCTCGTCACCTCTTCTATACGTAATTGCTGCACTGGTTGGGATAATAGCTGTATGCGGTCTAGCTCAGATTCTTGAGAAGGTCAAGCTTGCGAGGTCTATCCTCTCTCTCTTTGGCAAACATACTCTTTTCATACTAGGTTATCACATAGCCGCAGGTTTTCTCGTCTATCCCATATTCGATGTGTTCGGGAATCCGATTGAGATCATGCAAAGGTTTTGGTATATATACTGGTTTATGAACATGGCTCTGATCTATCTGATGATCAGATTAATCCCCAAACCGGCTATGATGATTATGTCAGGCACCTTCCTCGTGAAACGCAGGAGTCTTTCCACAGAATTAGTTTAGTGAGAATGATGAGATGAATTGCTTCAGAGTATGCGAAGAGTCAGTTTCGACTTGCAATTTTCGAGACTTATTTGATAACACACAGCGGGACGCTGTGCACATCAGATTCCGTTGTAGAAGACGGGAAAGTTCATGTTCCTTTAAGGGCTATTTCCTTTAGTTTGTTCAGTCTGAATGATAACAGATGATCGCTGGGAATGCTTTATAAATTAAAGAGATTCTCCACCAAACGGAATCCACTCGTAGCGAATGACATTCCGGTGACTGTTGTTCTGTTATTCCTAGCCAATAACTAGCCTATTGGAGGTCGAGCTTTCAGAGAATCTGAGAGTGCTGTCAAAGAGAGTCCTGTTTAGAAAAGGTGATTCTAGCTCTTATACTATTTGTTGATCCAACAGTAAAACTTTACTCTGCATATCGCCCTCTGTCCGGTGACTATCAAAAAATGGTATCATCCTATTTGAAGGCGTGTTTCGGGAGGGATTCCTATGACTGCGTTACTGATCATTATTGCTGTTTTGTTAGGCTATGTTGCTTATAGGCTTATCCTGAGAGAGGGGGGTATATTCCTTGGACCTTATGAGTTTAAGTTCAGGAAAGACCCTGGTCCCGACGAGTTTCTACAACGTTTGAAAGAGCTTCAGCAGGGGAAACAAGATTTCGAGAGTAGGTTGGTGTTGAGTGCAGCCACCAGTAAGTTTCCTAATAACATTGAGTTTTTCAGGCTTGCAATGGACAAAGTCTTCACAGATCTCAAGACGGCCCAGACAGAGAAAGAAGTAGAAGAAATATTCACGCGTGGGGAAAGCCTCATAAAGGAATTTGGAGCGGCTTCCGGCACAGACTCCATATCGCTTCTAACTGAGTATTCGAAGCGACTGGTACAGGCACAGGAAGAGTTTTACTCTTTAAGAAAGGAAAGAGATCTTGAGATCGAGAGAAGACAGCGGGAGAGAAATGAAGCGATTTTGAAAGAGCTCGAGAACATTCTGGAAGGTATCAGAGCGTCAAATGATGAGATGGCCATAAGGGATGCTATGAACAATGCCGCAAGACTTGAAACGGGTATGGACCTCTCGCTGGTCGATGAAAGCCAGAATGAAAGATACAGAGATGTGAAAAACGGCTTCTACAAAATGGCTGAAGAAAAGGTTGAGTCTCTGAGAAGTGCAAGGTACTCCAGATACAACAGAAAAGCGATAGAGAGGTTGAAGAAGCTCCTTGATGAGTTCACTGAGAATGAGAAGGAACTTTCCAGAAGCGGGAGTTCACTCCCTGTAACCTTGAAAGAATACATTGGAACACTGAACACCTCTTATTTCGATGGTCCAACTATGCAGTACTTCAATTACGTCTACGGTTATATTTTCTCGTTGATAGATGAAGATCTGAAGTTTGAAGTAACTAGAATCATGGCCGAGACGGAAAAGGATACTCTTGATATATGAGCGGTGAGAAGAGGATTCGGCTCAAGAGTACTGGAATCCAGCCTCGCTTCGATTTCCAGATGGAAAGGAAAGGTCAGATCCCCGAAAAAGACGATCTTAAAGGCGCGCTCGAGATTTTCGACAGCTCTCTTCCTCTTAAGAGAGCAAACGAATATTCAGTTGAGAGCTTGGTCTCGCTGTCAAGTATAAGAAAGATATATGAAAACCTGGAAAAGAAGCTCGAGATGCAGAAGAGAAGTTTGGAGCCTCACAGTGTAGTTATGAAAGAGGAAGAAGTGACTCTCGTTGAGATAATTCTTAAAGAGACTCCGCTGAAGCAATGGTACACGACCGGAAAGACACTTGGAAGTCTGGCTTCGATTGGAGCAAAAGTCGCTCTTCAACTCCTAAAAAACAAGAAGGACGAAAGGATTTTCAATAGGCTCCGCCTGCTTGAAATAGAGGTGATTCATCGAAAACTGGAAGAGAACACCTAACCTTTATTGACTTCTATAAAGCCTTCAATAGCTCTACCAATCTTAAGACGACAGCCTCCTTGTTGAGAGAGAAATACATCATTTGATTCATCTTCTCCACGCTGACCATACCTGCTTCACGTAAGATGTCGATGTGCTCTCCAATCTCGAAATTAGAAAGATCTAACGCTCTTGCGAGCTCATGTCCGGAAGATTGGCCCATCGATAGATGCCTAATTATGGCGAGTCTTTTCTCATGAGCAAGAGCATCAAAAGTATCGGCAGACGTTTCCAGCTGATTCTTGGGAGTGGTCATTACCTCTCTGAAGCGGAATCCCACAGTATACATATCTTCCTTTACAAAAAGTATTGCTGCGTTTGAGACCAGGAATTCGGAGAAGTAGCTGGGACAAATCACAGCTCTTTCGAGTTCTTCATAACTCGTATAGTCGATGTTCTTTATGAGTGTCTTCAGAAACTTAATGCCGGAAGCTTCAATCTCTTTCTTCAGATCAGTTGCTACTTTTGGAAGCGTCCTTTCGAGCTTTGGTTCTATCACAGAAAATGAGTTTTCGTAAAACCACTCAAACAAGTAAATGAAGTCGTCTTTGGCCTTCTCCGGACCAGAAAGCATCTCGAAGAGAACGGCTTTTCTTTCCGGAGAGAATGACATGTCTTTCGAGACAAAGAGAAGCATTTCATTGTCGTTTTCAATTATTCCTTCGAAGGTGTTAATATCTACCGCGCCTTTTCTCGGACCGTAACCGGAATAAATGAAATGAGCAAAACCCTTTCGGGCATTTCTCTTAAGTGTTCAATTAGCTGTCTTGCATTTTTGAGGCTGCTGTGCGTAATATCCGGAAGAAAGCACATTCCAAAAAAAAGTCTCCCAAGCAAAGAACTCCTTTAGCTACTCAAGTATGTCCGGAGTGAGAATACTCTTTGTTTCGGAAACCCAGTTTTGAATATCCCTATTTGGTTCAAACTTGCCCTTATAGAGTGAAGACTCAAACAACTCATGAAATCTCTCGTTGTTATTCAATCTGAACAAACCATGGAGAAGATCGCAGGCTGTGCTGGAGCAAACTTCCACTTTGTTGTCAATCCAGTTCAAAACTTACCACCCCCCAAGACTCACATTAACGCGAATAGTCTATCACTATAAAGCGAAGAACAACATGAATCTCATTGATAAATGGATGTCTCTTTCTGTCCAAGCACTTGCAACACGATTCTATCAGAATGAACTACAGTATGAGCAGACTGACCGCCATGACCGCCATTCCGGCTATTAATCCCGATATGGAGAGATGGTGTTCTCCATACTTCTCTGCCGAAGGAAGGAGTTCATCTAGAGATATGTAAACCATTATCCCTGCAACTCCGGCAAAGACAATCCCGAATGCAATGTCGGTGAAAAGGATATTTATCAGCGCAAATCCGATCAAAGCGCCAGCCGGTTCTGCCAGACCCGAAAGAAATGAATACATGAAAGCCTTCTTCCTGCTTCCCGTTGCGTGATATATCGGAACAGCCACAGCGATCCCTTCAGGGACATTGTGGATTGCTATCGCAACCGCAATAGGTACCCCAAGCGACGGATCCTTCATGGCAGCAAGGAATGTTGCGAGCCCTTCAGGAAAGTTGTGGACAGCAATGGCAAACGCAGTGAAAAGCCCCATTCTCAAGAGAGTTTTGTTTTTGGCTTGCATTTCATCTACGTCTCTCATTTCGTGAGGATTCTCTGCGGAAGGTACAAGGAAGTCGATCAGGGCAATAATGCCTATACCTCCGAAGAAAGCGATTACATTAATCCAGTCGCTTATGCCACTTCCCACAGACTTCTGGAGAGATTCACCGCTCTTTACAAAGATCTCGACGAAGGATACGTATATCATTATACCGGCGGAGAAGCCAAGCGAAACTGAAAGAAACTTTGTGTTGGTTTTTTTTGCGAAAATCGCAAGAATACTGCCGATCCCGGTGGAAAGCCCCGCAAAAACAGTCAAAAAAAACGCTGGCCAGAAATTGTCAAGTTGCATCGTAATCCTCCATATAGTCCGCTAGAAAGATTATACATTTCTTCATTGGTTTGGCAGTCATTCTGCATAGATTTTTGATTAGCGTAAAGGTCTAAAGAAGACGCGCTCTGGGCGCGTCTTTTCAAGATCACTTAACTGACTTCATGCCTTCTTCTATGGCGCGGATATTCAAATCTACGAGTGCTGCTTTTCTTCCTGTTAGCTTTTTCTCCAGTGCCTTTCTTACTCCATCGAGAGTGACCGTTCCGGCCCTGCCAAGGTATGCACCAAGAACTACCATATTTGCAACCTTGAGATTACCGAGCTTCTCAGCGACCGAGTTTGCATCGATCTTGACGACAGAAATATCGTTTCTACTCGTATCTCTATCAACAACAGATGTGTTTATCACCATGAGTCCGCCAGGTTGAATCTCCTTCTCGAACTTCAGAAGAGAAGGGATGTTCATTACTATCAACTCGTTTGGAGTATTCGTAATAGGTGAGCCAATCGGCTCATCGCTAACGACAACCGTGCAGTTCGCAGTCCCGCCTCGCATTTCAGGACCATATGACGGTAGCCAGGTAGTGTGCTTGTTGTCGAACATTCCCGCCGTTGCAAGAATCTGTCCTATCAGCATCACTCCCTGTCCCCCAAATCCCGCAGCAACCAAGAGATGCTCACTCATTTGAAATCACCGACCTTGTCGACAAATACCCCGACGGGATACTCTTTCTTCATGTTTTCATTTAGCCAGTTGATTGACTCCACCGGGTTGAGGCCCCAGTTTGTCGGGCAAGTCGAAAGAACCTCGACCAATGAGAAGCCCAGCCCTTTTTGTTGTGCGACAAAGGCCTTCTTTATTGAAGCCTTTGCCTTCCTAACTTCCTGAGGAGAACTCACAGCCACTCTTTCCAGATAGACAATTCCGGCGGTTTCTTTCAGCAATTCCGAAACATGAATCGGAAACCCTTCCGTCTCTGCTTTTCTCCCATACGGAGAAGTAGTGGTTTTCATTCCAAGCAAGGTCGTCGGTGCCATCTGGCCGCCTGTCATACCGTAGATCGCGTTGTTGACGAAGATCGTGGTGATCTTCTCGCCTCTATTTGCGGCATGAATTATCTCGGCGGTTCCTATGGCTGCGAGGTCTCCATCTCCCTGATACGTGAATACGATTCTATCAGGCATCGCTCTCTTCATTCCCGTAGCTACTGCTGGAGCCCTTCCGTGCGGGGCAACGGTACCGTCCACATCAAAGAACTGATAGGCGAAGACTGAGCATCCAACGGGAGCAACCATTAGCGTCTTTCCTTGAATGTCGAGTTCATCAATTACTTCTGCTATGAGTCTATGGATAATGCCGTGGTGACAACCAGGGCAATACGAGAATTCGTTTCTAGCAAGTGACTTTGGTCTCTTGTAAGTAGCCTGTTCCATACAATCACCTCATCCTATAAGTCTGACGAGTTCTCTTAACACTTCGTCAGGCGTTGGAACCATTCCTCCGGTTCTTCCATAGAAATGAACCGGAAGAGTTGCTTCGACTGCAAGGCGAACGTCCTCGACCATCTGCCCCATAGACATTTCCACATCCAGACAGAATTTCTTTCCTCTTGCCGCCTCTTTTAACTCTGCGTATGGAAACGGCCACAACGAGATTGGTCTGAACAATCCAACCTTGATTCCCTGTTTCCTTGCCATTTTCACTACACTGCCTAGAATTCTTCCCATCGTTCCATAGCCGACTAGAACGTAATCTGCATCATCAAGATCATGAGACTCATATCTGACTTCCTTTGCTTTTATCTCATCGTATCCCTTGTGGACAACGATATTCATCTCTTCAAGTCTTACAGGATCGATATCAAAGGAAGTTACCTTATGAGGTTCCCTTCCTTCTGTTCCCCTCAATGCCCAACTGGAATGGTCGTTGATTCCATCAAGTTTGACAAACTCGGGGAAGACAACAGGCTCCATCATTTGACCAAGCATTCCATCTGCAAGAATCATTACCGGAACTCTGTAATTGTCAGCTAAATCAAAAGCAGACTCCATAAGATCTACCGCTTCCTGGATGCTGCCGGGCGCTAGAACTATCAAATGATAGTCACCATGCCCCCCGCCCTTCGTTGACTGGAAGTAGTCACTCTGTGCTGGCTGAATATCTCCCAGTCCAGGTCCCCCTCGTACAACGTTCACAAAAACCGTAGGAAGCCTTGCTCCAGCAATATAAGATACCCCCTCTTGCATGAGGCTGTAGCCGGGACTCGAAGTTGAAGTCATAACTCTGTGACCAGTGCTTGCGGCTCCGTAAACCATATTCACCGCCGCTACTTCGCTCTCGGACTGAAGAAATACGCCGCTTACTTCAGGCATTCGCCGAGCCATATACTCTGTAAACTCCGATTGAGGAGTAATCGGATAACCAAAATACAACCTACAGCCGGCCCTTATTGCAGCTTCAGCCATTGCTTCGTTACCTTTAACCATCATTTTTTCGGCCATCTAATTTTCCCCCCTATACTTCTGCTGTCTCTTTGAAGACAGTTATTGCGGTATCGGGACACATCATGTAGCAGAATCCGCAGCCAATGCAATTCTCGAGATCATGCTGCTGTGCCGGATGATAGCCCTTGGAGTTGAACTTCTCAGAGAAGCTCAGCACTTTCTTAGGGCAGAAGTTGATGCATAGACCGCAGCCCTTGCATCGCTCTTCGTCTACTTTCACGAAGTCTTTACTCATTTTCTACCTCCCATGAATTCTTCATATACTTCTCAATCCAAAACTGATCGAACATCCCACTTCCATTTCTCGTTCCGTTCATCAGAACAGTGAAAGCCACAGGTGTTGAGACCCTTTCGGATAATAGCTTAACGAACTTCTCTCCTTCGATAATATTCTCGTCTGTCGTCTCAGATCCAATATTTGAGTTGTTGACCAAATAGTTGATCTTCATTCTAGACTTCTCTTGAAGTCTCAGGAAGTGAGAAGCCGCGTTTTCGACTGTGTCGTTGAACGGCCTGAAGGGATTTATGACATAGTAAGTCTCACAGTCCTCTTTCGGTAGTCTCGTGCTCAGTGAAGAGAGTACTATTGCTCCGTCATCGTTCCCTCCAACGTCGAGGATGACCCTGTAATCCGGATTCTCAACGTGACCGAATACCTCTGCCGGAATTATCGGCAAGTCGGCATGGGCCAGCGTGCCTTTGGGAGCTACGATTTTAACCCCGAACTTAGAAAAGCTCTCTCTCATATCGCGGGATCTATAGTATGGACTTATAGTATCGATGTCGGCGAGGGCCACCCTTTCTCCTCTATCGGCAAGCAGTCTAGCGACATTCAAAGATACTTCGGTCTTGCCGCTGCCAAACATACCCATGAAGATAAGCACTTTCTTAGAAAACTTCATTCTGCTCTCCTGTACTCTTTTGCCATTTCATTTCCTTCAAGGACTCTCAAACAGGCAACGGCAAGGGACAGCTCCTCATTTCCTCCAGGAACAACATCTATTGGCGCGAGAAAGGACAGCTTCTCGGTCAGCCATGGGACCATGAACCTTCTGTCATAGGCTATTCCTCCAGTAATTATGATAGAGTCGATATCACCGCTCAAGGCAGCAGCCATTCTTCCGGCCCACTTAACTATCTGATAGGCCATCGCTCTGTATGCAAGTTCTGCCTTCTTATCACCATCAACAATCGCCTGCTGGATCTTCTGGCAATCGTTAGTTCCGGTGTAGGCAAATAGTCCGCCCTTTCCCTTGATAAGCTTTTTTACTTCTTCTTTTGAGTATCGCCCTGAATAGCATAGCTTTATAAGACCTGTAATCGGAAGTGTTCCGGCTCGCTCAGGACTGAAAGGGCCGTCCCCGTTCAAAGCATTGTTCACATCGACAACCCTTCCTCTCCTGTGAGCCCCAATGGAAATCCCTCCACCCATGTGGATGACAACGAAGTTCATTTCATCGTACTTCTTTCCATATCTCGAAGCCACATCTCTCGCCACTGCCTTCTGATTAAGAGCATGGAAAATCGACCTTCTCGAATAGTCCGGATGACCTGTGAGTTTGGCGACGGGTTCCATTTCATCAACGACTACTGGATCTGCAATGAATGCCGGGATTTCCCTGCCACTTTCTCTAGAGAGTTCATTAGCGATTATGGCTCCTAGATTAGAGGCGTGCTCACCATACTTGGCAGATCTGAGATCATCTATCATTGCTTCACTAACCGCGTATGTGCCGCCTTCGAGAGGTCGGAGCATACCGCCTCTTCCGATTATTGCGTCTATTTCACTGAGAGGGTGTCCTGCTGACTCCAGAAAGTCGACTATCAATTTCTTTCGGAACATTCGCTGTTCATATAGTGAAGAAAATCTGCTCAAATCGTCGGACGAGTGTCTTATGGTATGTTCACTTATCATCTCCAGGTTTCTGAAGAGTGCGAGTTTTGTTGAAGTAGATCCTGGGTTTATAACGAGTATGACAGGCATCATATCACTCCTGCAAGAAGAACATTCAAAGCGATGGATTGGAGTTTTGTCCTGGCGGAATCGGCTCTAGAGGTAAGTACTATTGGTGCTTTACCTCCAACTATGGTACTGGCAAGCTGACTGTCGCAGAGGAATGCCATGGTCTTGTAGAATATATTCCCTGCTTCAATGTCAGGCATAACTAGAATATCTGCGTCTCCAGCTACAGAACTTGAAATACCCTTGTGCTCGGCAGCTTCACGAGATACTGCATTATCAAGAGCAAGGGGCCCATCTACCTCAACATGACCAAACTGACCTCTCTTAGCCATCTGTGAAAGTACCGCCGCATCGAGAGTTGCGGACATCTTCTGATTTACGACCTCTATAGCGGCAATAACTGCCACCTTTGGCTTGTCGATCTCCAGAACCTTTGCAACTGAGGCAGAGTTGACTATCGAATCTCCCTTTTGACCCAAATCAGGGGCAATAACCATCCCGGCATCAGTAACGAGAAGAAGTTTATGGTATCTCTTTGTCTCGAATATAGTGACCAAATTCATCGTTCTTCCTGTCTTGAGACCATAATCATCCTTCAAGAATACATTAAGGAGTTCGCCGGTTTTTACGTTTCCTTTCATCAGGATTTCGGCTTCCTTGAACGAAACAGCTCTTACGGCCTTCTCGATCGATTCTATCTTTGAAGAACAGTCAACTACAGAAAGCTTCTCGTGAAAGCCGATCTCCTCACTGATAGCTTCAATCTTGTTCTTGTCGCCGAACAATATGAACGATGCAATGCCCTCGTCTGCGGCCTCTTTCGCTGCTGAAAGTACCACAGGATCTTCAGCAGCAGCAACAGCGATTACTCCAGGATTCATCTTTGCACGGTCGATTAGCTGTGCAAGACTTGTGATCATGTTGCCACCTCCGGATCAAACTCCTTCGCAGTTTCTATTCCTCTAAGAACTCTCTGTGCGCCAAGAGCGAGAGAAAGAAGCTCGTTCTCTCCAGGCTCGATGACGACCAGAGCGAATTTCCCAACGTAACTCTTTATCTTCTGAACGAACTGGGAGTTGTATGCCATACCGCCTGTCAGAACGATTGCGTCTATTGAGCCGCCTGCTAGCGCGACCATGCCGCCAATTTCCTTACCTATTTGATAAGCCATTGCATCAACGACAAGAGCTGCCTCGGGATCACTCTCTGACATCTCCAGGGCCTTTCTAAGGTCGTCTGTACCTAGATATGCCCGTAACCCTCCTGATTTCAGGTATCTATCTAAGAGTTCCTTCTCGGTGTATCTCCCGGCGAAACACATCTCAGCTAGATCGGCGACCGGGAGCTCTCCCGTTCTAGTTGGACTGAAAGGGCCTTCGTCAGTAGCGTTATTGACGTCGACCACTCTGCCCTTTAGCTGTAGCCCGACCGAAATGCCCCCTCCCAGGTGAGCGATCACCAGGTTCAGGTTATCGACATCTCTACCCAGATCTGCAGCAACCTGTCTTGCGGCGGCCTTCATGTTCAGCGCGTGAAGTCTCGAGATTCTCGGCAGTTGAGGAAGACCTGATAATCGTGCCTCTTCACAGAATTCGTCTACAGAGATCGGGTCCGTTACAAAGACCGGGACTCTTCCTTCTGAGAGGCGAAAACCTATGGGAGCAGCGAGATTAGAGGGATGTTCTACTTCAGCATGGTGCAGAAGAAAGTCAACCATTCTCTCGTTCACTCTGTATGTTCCGCTTTCAAGCGGGGGCAAGATTCCTCCCCTACAGGCTATTGAGTCAAAATCAAGCTCGATCCCTTCGTTTCGCAAGAAGGACTTGATCTCTTCTACCCTTTCCTGAATATCATCATCAACTTCCTTCATCATAGGGACATGCTGAATAGATCCCCTGGCGATCTCGGTATCGTCATTGTAGACAGCGATCTTAGTTGAAGTGGAGCCGGGATTTATGGCCAAGATCTTCATTTAATCACTCCCTCAGAGTAGCTTTTTCTCTTTGCCGTACTCCACAATTACCTTCTTGAGTCTCTTGACTCCTTCGATGATATCCTCTTTAGGAGGCAGACAGAATGAAAGCCTCATTGAGTTCTGACAGGTGTTGTCGAGTGAAAAGGCCTGACCTGGAACGAAAAGTATGTTCTCGGCCTTGCCTAGCTCTAGCATTTCTCCTGTATCGAAACCTTCAGGAAGAGTGAACCATATAAAGAGGCCGCCTTCGGGTTTTGTCCAGTAAAAGCCGTTCATGTCACCAAAGTTTCTGTCGAGTTCAGTTAGCATCAGATCCTTCTTTTCTCGGTAAAGCGCAATCGTTGGTTTTATCTGGGCAAGGAGGTTATGCCTCTGAAGATATCTTGCGGCGATACGCTGTGTGAGGCTTGGCGTACAGAGGTCTGAAGCCTGCTTTGCCATTACCATCTTTCTTATTATGTTCTTATTGCCGATCACTATACCGAGCCTAAGCCCAGGCGACAGGATTTTGCTGAATGTTCTCAACAACAGGACTCTTTCTTGCCCGCCAATCTTGAAGATCGGATCGATCGCTTCTCCTTCGTATCTTAGGTCACCGTAAGGATCGTCTTCAACTATGAGAACATCGTACTTTTCTGCAATCTCAACGAGTCTCTTTCTCTTTTCGTAACTCATTGTTACGCCGCCTGGATTGTGGAAATTCGAGATTGTGTAGATGAACTTCACTTTGTCGAGTTCTCCGCGAGTTTCGATTTCTTTGAGCTTGTCTTCAACTATATCAAGATCCACACCGTCTTCTTGAAGGGTCATGTATTCGTACCCGTTCGACCTTAGAGAAAAGGCACTCGCAGCTCCCAAATATACCGGCTTCGACACGAAGTAAATGCTGTCGTCATCCAAAAAGATCTTACCGACAAGATCTAGCGCACTTTGGGATCCTACTGTGACCAAAAGATTATCGATGTCAAGACCCTCAATGCCGTACTCCCTATTAAGAAGGGAGATGTACTCTTCCCTAAGTATAGGATCACCTTCAGTCTGACCGTACTGAAGTGTGAACTTGTACTCCTTTTCCAGTATTTCCTTTGATATTTCAGCCATCTCTGAACGTGGAAAAGTGTCCGGGTCGGGAACGCCTCCGCCAAAAGAAATCATACCCGGGTTCGAGGTCACCTTAAGCAGTTCCCTGATGATGTTCGATTTCATTCTGAGTGCGATCTTTGAAAACTTTTCTGTCACGATTTACACCCCCTGGTAGTTATCGTAGTAATCATCACAGTAATTCAGTTAGCAATAGCATGCCAAGAGATAACAATTGTATAAATCGCTTATAGAAGGCTAAATACAGAAGCTTCCGTGCTTTTGGCTTCCGTTCGGTGCACACTTTTGCATGCAACATATTGCATACGTGCAGTCGTGTGCATGACGATGGAGGTATTTCCACCTGAAAGAAATGTATACGAGAATTAGACTTTCAGATTCTCTTGAATCCTATTTCAATCAGTTCTTCAAGGTTTATTTCACCGGAGAGCCTCGAACATCTCGAGTCAACAGAAGCTCTTGCAACGGCAAGTGCAACCTTTCTTGCGACTCCCGGTTCAAACGGCCTTGGCAAAATGTAGTCCCTGGAAAGCTTTTCTTCAGGCACGGCCGACGCAAGGGCGTCGGTTGCTGCCAACTTCATAGCTTCGTTTATCTCTCTTGATCGTGTGTCAAGAGCGCCTCTAAAGATGCCCGGGAAAGCTAGAACATTGTTTATCTGGTTTGGGAAGTCTGATCTGCCGGTGGCGACAATTGATGCACCTGCGCTGCGGGCAAGATCCGGCATAATCTCCGGTACGGGATTGGCCAGAGCGAAGATGATCGGTTCGGGAGCCATTTTGCGCACCATTTCAGGTAAAAGAAGCCCGGCAACAGAAGTGCCAATGAAGAGATCGGCTCCCTTCACAGCGTCCTCCAGATTTCCGCTGAGATTGTCGGGGTTAATCTCCTTTACGATCTCTGAATGAAATTCGTTTAGGAGAGTAGCTGGCTGATTCCTGTTTAGTATTCCATTTCTATCGACTGCAACAATATTCCTTGCACCTGCCGCCAGCAGCATTTTGATTGTTGCGCCTCCGGCCGCACCAACGCCAACCGTTACAATCTTTAGATTCTCAATCTTCTTTCCAGCGATCTTCAGCGCATTTCTCAGCGCAGCAACGGCGACAATCGCTGCACCGTGTTGATCGTCATGAAAGACTGGAATATCAAGCATCTTCTGAAGTTCGCTTTCAATGAAGAAGCATTTTGGTGAGGAGATGTCTTCAAGATTTATGCCTCCAAAGGTTGGGGCAATTGCCTTCACGAACGAGATAATCTCCTCTGAACTATGGACATTTATACAGAGGGGAAAGGCATCCACATTTGCGAATTCCTTGAACAGGACGGCTTTCCCCTCCATAACGGGAAGTCCAGCTTCGGGGCCTATATCCCCTAGTCCAAGTACTGCCGTTCCGTCTGAGACTACTGCAACGTAATTCCATTTGTTTGTGTAGTCGTAGGCAAGTTCCTTATCGCTCTCAATCACTCTGCATACATCGGCTACCCCAGGAGTGTAAGCAAGCGAAAGAGCCTCCATGCTATCCACTCTCACTTTGCTTCTTACTTCCAACTTTCCCCGTAGATCCTTGTGAAGTTTCAATGCCTTTTCATTCACACAATCACCTTCTATTCAAAGTAAAAAAATCCGAACCGTTAACATCAGTTGCTACAATCAACGGAAAGTCTCTGACATCAATCTCGAATATTGCTTCAGTGCCTAGATCTTCGTAAGCGATGACCCTCATAGACTCGATCCTTTGCGCAAGCGAAGCGGCCGCTCCGCTTGGAGCGATCAAATAGACTCTTCTAAATTCCTTACACAGATTTGCTGCCAGATCCGATCTTTTTCCCTTCCCGATGGTTGCCAGAACGCCCTTTTCGAAAAGCATTTCCAAAAAACCATCCATCCTGAGAGAAGTAGTAGGGCCGATTGCTCCGCAACTTTCTTCAACTAGCTTGGCCGGACCGGCATAGAATACAATTGCCCCTTCAAGCTCAACAGGGAAAGGCTCGCCTTCTTCGTACAACTTCTTGAGGCGCATCTGAGCTGCGTCTCTCATTACTATGAGTTTGCCTGTAAAGCTGATTTCTTGACCGGGGGACAAATCATCTATCTTCAAAGGTAACTACCCCCTTTCTACAGAGATAACAATCAACAGCCAATGAAACTGGAAGAATCGCAATGTGACAAGGCGCAGTTTCAATGCTAACCGAGTAAGCGGTCATCCCCTCTCCCAGTCCTTGATAACCGATATGGAGGGAATTGATCTTATTCAGAAGTTTCTTCTCAAGTAAGGCGTAGTCAACGTCGGGATTCTTTGAATCCAACTCTCTAGTCAGAGCAAGCTTGGCAAGGAGCATTGATTTCTCTGAGCTTCCCCCGATGCCTATTCCGACCCTGAGTGGAGGACAACCCCTGGCTCCTCCTTCAGAAATTGAATTGGCAATTGTTTCTATGAACTCTTCTTGAGATGTTGTCGGGTTGAGCATGAACAGTCTCGAGAGATTCTCGCTGCCTCCTCCTTTTACGAGGAAACGTATCTCTAATTCTCTTCCGGAAACCATGAAAGTATGCACGACCGAAGGTGTATTGTCTCCGGTATTTTCTCTGTGTATTAGGGGGTCCTTCACAATTGAGTATCGATAGGGATTTTTTGAATACGCTCTCCTGACAGCCGTATCGAGGGTGTCTGATAAGGGTTCCTCAAGAGATACCTCCTGACCGATGAAGACAAAGAATTCAATGAAACCTGTGTCCTGGCACAGGGGAAGCTCCAGCTTTTCTGCAAGTAACGAGTTCTCATTCAGAATAGATGAGAAAGGACCGGTGTAGAGTTTTAGATAAGATTTGATCTTATCATCCATTATTGTGTTTGCCTTTACTAATGCGGTCTCGACCTTTCCCGCTATCGAAGATGCTTTTATCAAGAATTCACCTCATTATCTGTGAAAAGCTTATGATGAGCAACGTCATATTCATTTATAACACTTTGCACACCCGATTGCCCTAATGATCATTTCTCCAAATCGGAAGCATGAAGGAAGTCAGTATTCTCAGCTCGTAACGAAAGCTCAGAAACAGCAAAAGAAAATACTTCAGAAAAGCCTTAGATAGAATACTAACTTGGGCTTCTCCACTTAACTGCAAAGCTATTAAATTTTCACGATCTAGATTCTCCAGCTGTTATGAAATCAATATATGGAAAGACGTAATGCATCATGATTAAATCTACTCAATAGAGAAAGGTTCCATAGTACAACTAAATAGTGTACAATAAGATTGGAGGTGAAAGAATGAGTATTTACGATTTTGAACTGACTACAATAGACGGGTGGAACAAGACCATGGAGGACTTCAAAGGCAAGGTGCTATTGATAGTTAATACGGCTAGCAAATGCGGATACACATCTCAGTACGATGGTCTGCAGAAGCTTCATGATGATTTCAAAGACAGAGACTTTGCCGTTCTTGGTTTTCCATCGAATGACTTTCTTCGCCAAGAGCCTGGCAGTGAAGAAGAAATCAAGGCGTTCTGTGATGCGAATTTCGGTATTACTTTTCCCATGTTCTCGAAAATACATGTTAAGGGAAAAGAGATACACCCTCTTTATGAATTTCTTGTTTCTGGCGGTGGGAAGAAGGAGTTTTCAGGAAAAGTGAAATGGAACTTCACGAAGTTCTTGATTAACAGAGAGGGTGAGATAATTGGAAGATTTGAGCCGAAGGAGGAACCCGAGTCATTTCGTTCTGCAATTGAGGAGGCGGTTAAGTGACCAAGAAAGAAGAGGTTGCGATTCCAAGAGAAGACGAGCTACTTAGGCTTGACAATCAGCTTTGTTTTGCATTGTATTCCAGTTCAAGGGGCATCACAAGGCTCTACAGACCAGTGCTTTCAAAGTTCGGGTTGACCTACCCTCAATACCTTGTAATGCTTGTTCTGTGGGAGAGAGAGCCACTTACAGTTAAAGATCTCGGGGAGAAGTTGTTTCTTGATTCGGGAACCTTAACTCCCCTTCTTAAGAGGATGGAAAGACAAAGCCTTCTTACGAGAGAAAGATCGCAGGGTGATGAGAGACAGGTACTCATAAGTCTAACAGAGAAAGGGAAAGGGCTTAAGGATAAGGCGATTGATATTCCGATGAAGATTGCTGAACAGGTGAATATCTCTCAGAGAGAATACATTTCTCTTATGTCGTCGCTCAAAAAGCTTCTGAAGAAGATCGATATGAGCGAATCAAATGGGTCCTCAAGTTAGCAGAATCACAAAATGACACTGCTACAGCTTGTCACGATATACATTGCGGGCGCCGCAGCTGGTTTTATGAATGTTATGGCGGGAGGGGGCTCAATGGTCACTCTCCCGGTACTTATGTGGGTCGGGTTGCCGCCGCACGTTGCCAATGCCACCAACAGACTGGGCGTGATATTTGAAAGCGGTATAGGAGTAAAGACCTTTCGATCCGGCGGTATGAGGTTTGACAAGTCCATACTTCCGGCGATAGTGTCTGCAACGATAGGTTCAATCATAGGTTCCATGTTTGTCTCGACAATACCGAAGGATGTGCTGGAGAAAGTGATCGCGGTAGCTCTCCTGGCAGTAGTTTTGCTTATGTTACTGAAACCGAAGCGGCTCACTTTTTCGAGACCCTCTGGAGTCCTCTCTACTCTAATCTTTTTCGGTGTGGGCTTCTACGGGGGATTTTTACAGGCGGGAGTTGGTTTCTTCCTTATTGGAGCGATTACCTTTTCGTATGGCTTTGATCTTGTGAGGACGAATTTCACGAAGATTGTTATCGTCTTTATCTACACTGCTTTTGCTCTGGTTATTTTTATCCTTAATGGGATGATTTACTGGTTTCCCGGCCTGGTTCTCGCGGCAGGAAATGTTGTCGGGGCATATTTTGCTGCCAGGCTATCGATAAGAAAGGGCAGCGGTTTTGTGAGATGGATTTTGCTGATAATTGTGGTCGCAAACGCCATTAAGTATCTCTTCTTCTAGAGGAGTGTGACAGATTTTCGATGAGAGAGCTTCTGAGTTTTCTGAAGAGGACAGGTTATCTGACCGACCCTAGACTGGAGTCGGCCTTTATGGAACTTGACAGGAAGGATTTCGTCTCACCCGAAGTAGCGGATGAGGCTTATACAGACAAAGCTCTAGTAAGTCTTGCAAGCTCAGGAAAGATTTGCTCCACTTCTACTCAGCCATCTCTTTTGATAAGCATGATAGAAGAATTGAAACTGAACGAAGACAACAAGGTCCTGGATATTGGGACGGGAACCGGTTTCTGTGCTTGTCTGCTTGGAAAAATGCTGACTAAGGGAAGCGTAGTATCAGTGGAGACCGCCAGAACGGTTGCATCTATAGCCTCGGAAAACGTGCGACGCTACCGCCTGAGCAATGTGAGGATAGTGATCGGTGACGGTAGATATGGCTTCAAAGAAGAAGCTCCATACGATGCTATGATCTCCACCGTAGCCTTACCGGGAATAACCGTGGAGCTGTTCAATCAGATGAAAATCGGAGCGAGATCGATCGTTCCGATACACAGAAGCTATATGAACACACCTGTCTTCTTATTCGAAAAAATAGATGGGACAACTTTGAGAGCTACTTTGAAAACAGGAGCGGTCTTCATGGTAGTGGAAGACTCCAGACCGGACCCTCTTTACACTGATAACAAGTTCTCACTTGAGCTTCGAGAGGGGAGATTTCGAAAGCGCTAGCTTAGCCTTTGGCGACCTTCCAGAAAATCTCAACACCCTTCTCTATAACGGAATCAGCAGGCAAAAACCTTGAATTATGGAGTCCATGATGTTCTCCTCTTCCTGTACCCAACCAGAAAAGCAGCGAAGGGTATTTCATAGCGATCACTCCAAAATCCTCTCCCACGTATTTCATTTCGACCGGGTTTACATCGACCAGGGCGCACAGTTTATCGTAAAGATCACCGTCTACATGAACCTGTGGATACTTCGAACCGATCTCCTGAGAGAACTTTAGACCTCTTTCAGTAGCGACTTCTCTCCCAAGCTCTTCGAGTTCCATGATTGCTTCCTCTGAAAGCTCAAAAGCTTTAGTTCTTACAGTTCCCGAAAGAGTGCAGGAGTCTGCCACCACATTTCTAACTCTGCCCCCCTGTATGAGTCCAAATCTGAGTACGGAATCTCCTCTATCTACCGAATAGACCCTTTGAAGAAAATCCATAGCTCCCTCAATAGCGTCTCTTCCCTGCTTATAGAAAGCAACATGTGCCGACCTTCCCTTGAAAGTGCAGTCCGTTTCGAAGGCCGAGGCAAAGAGAACACCGGCTCTTGTGTAAACAGATCCTTCAGGGAATTCATCATTTACGTGCAGTGCCCAGGCTTCAGTTATTTCGTATTGCTCCAATTTCGATAAGCATTTCGCAGCACCGCCCCCGCCTTCTTCAGCCGGCTGGAAAAGAAAGAGAAAATTTCTATTGAGATCGCATGTTACTATTCTCTCTATAAGTCCAATTAGAATTGTCATATGAACATCATGGCCGCATGCATGCATAAAACCTTCATGTGCAGATTTGAATGGAGCATCTGTTTCTTCAAAAACAGGAAGAGCATCCATATCGGATCGAAATAGAACGAAAGGGCCTTCAACCTTTTTCCATTTTGCCAGAAGTCCGGTGCCCGCAACCTTTTCGTAGGAAACAGATAATCGATCCAGGAGACTCATAATGTACGCTTGAGTCTTGAACTCATTGAATCCAATCTCCGGAATCTCATGTAAGTCATGCCTAATTCTCGATAAATCCATGCTCTCCTCCTTCAAATCGCTTCTTTTGACGTAAAGATAGAAAAGATCTTGCCATCGGAAGCTTGCTCACTAGAACCTCGTCATTATCACGAAGCATCAGAATTTTCACTTTTCAATTTGCCTCGGTCTGTTCATTCGTTCGCAGAGAGAGAGTAAACTGAAGCAAGAGGAGTGAGGTTAGAGGTATGAAAGACAAGTTCTACCAGAGTTTCTCATACGTCACCTTTGACTTTTTGAATACCTTTCCTGGAGAGACAGAACTCCATCATCCTCCTAACGCTTTCCTGACCCCAATCTCTATCTGCGACCGCGTTCTGATTAAGTTATACTGAACACCATTTAACAGCCCGCTCGTTGATTTATTATAAACAAAAGGGCGCCTGAAGACGCCTTTTGATCGAATCCTCAATCAATTAAGGGCGTAGTCCCAGAGAGTGATTGTAATAGAGTCATCGGCGTAATCGTCGCCCATGAAGGTTTCAAGAGCGAAAGGAATGTTTTGATCAATTATCCAGTACCTCGACAACTCTCCGTCCTCGTTGTGTAAAGCGACTTTTGTTCCATTAAACGTTCCATTCTTTCCTTCTACGGAGTATATTCCCTCAGACTTGAGAGTGCCAAAACCATAAAGTTTCGTATTCATCTGTTTTTCCAGGTCAATTGCGTCATAAATGAATGATAGCATTGGATTGAGGAAGATGTACATCATCATTGAGAACTGCTGGTCGAACATCATGTCTGAGGTGGGCTCAGTGTCGAGGGGTAAGAAGTAGATAGTATCGTAATTCAGGATGAAGTGGTTTTCATCGCGATCGACTGTCACCCCGTATATCATTTCCTTGTGCTCTCCATTCTCGAAGTACGAAATCTTATTGTAGACGTACTTCACGTTAGAGTAATCCTGCAGTGGCACCCAAGATGCAAAAACGCTCGCAGCCAGAACCAGCACTAAAATAACCGCAACTTTCTTCACATCGTCACCTTCAAAACTTGGTACCAACATACAACTTTCTGTGACGAGAAAACTCAAATTGAGAGGCTCATGTGGTCTGGATTGGGTATAATTAGCCGAGGTGATCATTTTGAAAAGAGCACTAATAACCGGAGCGTCATCGGGAATAGGCGAGGTGTTTTCCTATGAGCTTGCAAAGCGTGGGTACGAAACGATCCTTGTAGCCAGACGAATAGAAAGATTGCAGACGATTTCCGATCAAATTGAGGGAGATCTAGGAGCTAGATCTATTCCGCTGAAAGGTGATTTGACGGATGAGAACGACCTGGTCGAAGTTTCGAAACTTCTGAAAGACGTAGATCTTCTTATTAACAACGCAGGGTTCGGACTAATTGGTTCCTTTGAGGATATTGAAGCGGATAGAGAAATGCAGATGATCAAGCTGAATATCGGAGCTCTTTACTTCTTGACGAAGAAATATGCGCTCATGCGCAACAGCATTGGCGGAGGAATTATAAACGTCGCTTCTACTGCCGCCTATTTGCCTGTACCGGGAATGGCGGTCTATGCTGCAACAAAGGCCTTTGTACTTAGCTTCAGCGAAGCCGTTAGCGAAGAACTCCAACCCAAAGGCTTCAAAGTAATGGTTCTATCTCCTGGGCCGACTAGAACAGAGTTTTTCGATGTAGCTTCGGGAGGAAGGAAGCAGCTGCCCGGGTCCATGTCCCCCGAAGAAGTTGTGAAAAAGGCACTTGATGCATTTAAAAAAGGAAAGAGAAGCGTGGTAAGCGGGTTGATCAACAAAATAATCGCTTCCGGATCAAGGTTAGTACCGAGAGCAATAGCAATGAAAGCCGCGAGAAGAGTATTTGAATAATAGTGGACTGAAAGGCTGCTATAGAACTCTGAGCAACTTCGTAATTTCCAATGACCTCTGGTCTCAACACACTACTGAATTTCTGCAACGAATATTCATTCAGTTAGGCGAAACTCTTCGATTGTGAGTGAAAAGGGAAGATAAAGCCAAGAGGATTGACCTTCGAGCGATCTCCAGATTCTCAGGAGATTTTAAGTTACACAGGTTAACATCTATTCAAGATCCAAAAAACGGAGGTAGAAAATAATGAAGAGAGTATTATATGCAATAGCGATAGTTTTGATTTTCAGTTCAATGACACTGGCCAGCAGCTTAATGACTGAGGAAGATGGAATTGCTTTCATGAGAGAAGAAGAAAAACTAGCTCACGACGTCTATACCGTACTCTATGAAATATGGGGATTGAATGTCTTCAGTAACATAGCTAGAAGCGAACAGACTCATACAGAAGCAGTTCTTTCTCTGATCGGTGATTTTGGCATGGTAGATCCCGTGGGCGAAAATGAGGTTGGAGTCTTCACCAATGCGACGCTTCAGGAGCTTTATGATGAACTCATCGAGAGTGGAAGTAAGTCTCTTCTGGATGCGGTAAAAGTTGGTCTTCTGATAGAAGAGATAGATATTAAGGACTTGGAAGAATTGCTTGAGGGAGACATCGACTCGAGGACTGCGACGGTATACGAGAATCTGCTTAGAGGTTCTGAGAACCACCTCAGGGCATTCCTCAGGCAGTATGAGAGACTCGCAGGTAGCTATACTCCAGAAATACTCGATGTCGAAAGGTTCAACGAGATTGCATCTGGCAGATAGACTGGCCAGCGAATGGGATTCAATAGGGCGGACAATCCGCCCTTTTCTTTTGGAATTAGATATTCGGTAGTTTTTAGAGACAATTTTCCACCAAAATGGTTTCAAGTATTAAACGACTTTCTGCCCAAACATTGCTCTGGACTCGTAATGACATATAATCTTATTATATGAACACAGAGGAGGGATACGGTGGTCAGGATAGTGACGGACAGCTCATGTGATCTGCCGGTTGAAACGTTGAAGAAGTATGGTATTCCCTTTGCCTCTCTCAACATTTTCGTTGATGATATGACTTTCAAGGAAGATATCGACATCACTCCAGAGGAATTCTGGCGATTAATGGGCAAATCCCGGGAACTTCCAAAGACTTCTCAGCCTTCGCCGGCCGATTTTGCTGAGATCTTTGAGGATATTCAGAAGAAGGGTGAAACTCCACTTTGCATTACTATTTCATCAAAACTCAGCGGTGCCTATCAATCAGCGATCCTCGGCGCCGAAATGAGCGGAGGCAAGGCGATCGTATTCGATTCTCTTGCAGGTTCGATCTCCCATGGCATCCAGGTGCTGATAGCCGCTAGAATGGCTGAACCGGGCGCTGAACTGGACGAAATAGTCGAAGCGCTGGAGGAGTACCGAGAAAACGTGAAGATTATCATCCCTCTCGCGACAGTGGAGAATATTGTCAAAGGCGGCCGTCTTAGCAAATTCCAGGGTAGCCTGGTTAACATATTGAACATGAAGATTATCCTGCACGGTATAAATGGCGAAGTTAAGCTCCTTAAGAAGGTAAGAGGAAGCAGGAGATTTAGAGAAGCGATAATTGAGTTAATAGAAGCTTCCTCAAAGACCGGGAAGAAGATTTTCGGCATAACTCACGTGGATAATCTCAAAGACGCTGAGTTCTTCGCTTCGGAAATTAGGAAACGTGTCCGAGATTCCGAAGTCATAATCGGAAAGATGGGTCCTGCGATTGCCACATATGCTGGAGAGGGCGGACTGATATTGGCGCTCTAAACTCACCATTTAGAGTACCAATAAGGCCCGGAAGACTTGAGATTACAGGTTGCCATGTAGGAACATAAGAACAAGATTTTGAATCAAGCTGGAAGACAGAATAATTCAGAGCTGGGGAAGACCGTGCTTGGATGCAATGCCGATTCGCAGTTAAGCATTTTCTGTAGATCGACAGAGGCCGTACTCTTAGTCGAGAAAGACATAAGATCGAATTTCTACAAGTATTTCAACAAGAGGAAGAATTGGCTTTCTATTAATTCATTAAACGGCCTTGTTTCCATTGGGCTCAGACGAACTAATTCAATAGAAGGATTACGAATTCTGCCCCGCAGCTTCTTAAGAAAGAAGCTGGACAATGAACTCAAGGAGCAATTGATTATTCTCACGATTCCAACTTACAGATTCTTGTGCCAAACTGAGGATGCTTCTCGCACCCTTGTTTTTTTCCGCTGACAGTCTTACTTATAACCTGAAGGATCGAAGATCTCTCCGTCCCCGGAAGTTCAGTGTCAGCAAACAGCAGTTCTTTGAAGCACAACCTGCACAATTCGAAAAAACATCAGTAGATCAAGTCAATGCTGTGCCAGGCTATCTAAAGAACGGCCTTTTCGGCAATAGTTGATTAGGGACTCCTTTATCGTTTTTTTGACCATATTGGGGAACGACTGATCAGCGACGAACAGCTCTTGTTACGTCTCTTCCTATCAAACGGTATGAAAGGATGAAACTCTCGACAAAGCTTCTGCTTATCGTCACGATATGCTGAGTTCTCGTCTTCTCAGATTGAATCCACTCCTCTCCCTCACCAATACCAGTAACTGAATGTCTCTAGCGCAAGTATTTGTCAAGAAAGGCGAGCATCGCATTTGCACCTCTTATCCTATTTGCCTTCTTCTTAAATCCATGGCCCTCATCATCGAACACTACATACTCAACCGGAACCCCATGCTCTTTTAGTCGCTCAACTATCTCATCAGATTCTATCTTAAGTACCCTTGGATCATTTACTCCTTGAAGCACTAGAAGAGGCCTCTCTATTTTGTCGGCGTGAAAGAGAGGGGAAATGCTCTTGAGGTATTCTTCCTCGGTGAATGGGTTTCCGATTTTCCCGTAAAGGAGATCTTTAGCGATCTTCCACCAAGCTGGCACTTCTTTGAGAGTTCTCACCCAGTTCGAGACACCGAAAAAATCTGTACCAACCTTGAACTCCTTTGGCCTGAAAGCAAGTGCCGCAAGAACCATGAATCCACCGTAACTTCCACCGTTTATTCCTATTCTTTCTTTGTCGATGAAATCAAGGGTGGCCAAATACTTGGCGGCGGCTACGCAATCATCCAGATCCGCTTCTCCGTGTTTGTGATCTGCGGCTTTGAAGAAGCTCTTTCCGTAGCCGGAGCTCCCTCTGTTATTGACTGCATAGATAGCATATCCATGATTTGCAATGAACTGGATCTCAGGACTGTATCTTGGCAGAGACTGACCTCCCGGTCCTCCGTGAACCCATACAATCGCAGGCGCTTTCTCGTTCGGCAGAACATTTCTGGGCGGATAGAAAATCCCAGGCACTTGGAGACCGTCGTATGAAATAAAGCGGAGTACCTTTGCTTCAGAGAGGTCATTACTGTTCACTTCTTCGCTCATAGAATCAGTAAGCTGCTCTGTCTCCTTTGTATTGAGGTCTATCATGAAGATATTAGGAGAGGAGGTTGCTGAGTCACAAAGATAGTACAGGAAGCGGCTATCCTTGCTGAAGTATTGATCGTATACTACACCACCCGTCTCAACGGGAGACATCTTAGGGGTATTGTCTTTTGTATCGATTATGTGAAGTTCGGAAAAACCGTCTCTATTAACTATAAGCACAGCACTTCTCCCGTCTTCCGATATTCTCCCGTCGATTATGTCCCAACTAAAGGCAAGGATCTCTTCACGCTCTTTGCTTTCAATATCCGTTATCCAAAGCGTCATGAATTCCCCTTCAATGTCCGATAGACAGTAAAGCTTCATCGAATCTTTTGAGAAGAAGAGAGGTATGAAATTAGCTTCTCCTTCATGGGGGGACAGAAGTGTTGTATCTCCGCTTAGCAAGTCGTGGAGATATACATTCGAGTTGTTTGCAGTCTCGGGCTTATGAAGAGCGAGAAACCTTTCATTATCCGAAATTGGACCCAGTTCATACAAGTCTTTGTTTTCGAAGACCAGCTCACCTGCTAGATCAGCCTTTTCAAACCGATATAGATCGAATCTACTTCTATCAATCTTGTTAGAGTAGTAGTAAACACTATTGCCAACGGAGACGTGAAATCCTGACTTGGTCTTCTCGAAAGGGGTCAGATCTTTGATTTTCTCTTCTGTTCCTAGATAAAGATGATGTAGTTCATCGCCGCCCTTATCCATTGCAAAAATGAAGCTCCCACCTTTGTAGACGTGAGATACCAATGCGTTTTCGGTGAGTGATGTTATCTGTCTGTGCTTTCCCTTCTCCTGATCTAGTTCAAAGATGTTGTAGTTGCCCGTTTTGTCAGAAGAGTAAAGAATCCTTCTTGAATCGGGTGATACCGCGAATGACGCAATGGTCTCGTTCTCCATAAGTTCTTCAATCGAGTACTTCTTCTCAGTCATTTAATTCCTCCTTTAACGTTCTAAAGCGGATGAACAGTGAATGATCATTGGGAATAGTTCTTTATGATCCAAAGGTTCGTTGGGCTCCCTCATTGCAATCATATAATAAGCAGCCATCAATTGCGCTTGATGGTTTCCAAGAAGTTCACATTTCTTGTGAATAGAAGCTACAAAGCCACATTAAGTGGATTTCGTCATCCTCAGGATTTGAGACTCTCTTTTCTACGATTGAGTACTGTATGCTCTTACAATGTCTCTACGCACGCCGAGCCGTCTCTTGAGCCCACTAGATTTACTGAGTATTAGATTGTTGGCTGTAGAGAACCAAGAAATTCGAATACCGTTTTGCGGACCATTTTAGAGACGTGCCATTACCGTTCAATTCTCTTGTTCCCTTGAATCACTGATTTCGGGCAAGGAAATGCCTGCTGCTTTAGGAACGACTTACACTGTCATCTTGTAGATCTTTTATTCTGGATCTAATCATGTACTCGCGCCAAATGCGAACATCTCTTGATAACCAAAAACAAGATGCAGCATCAAGGTGCGGCATGACGGAGTTTTTAGGGTGTCTCGTGTCTGGAGTTTGGAGTGTGGCAAAAAGGAGACGATTTACTCTGTGGTCCTCCCGGGATCTGTCCTTTGACCCTGTCGAAGGACGGGTCCATGAACTTGGGAAGGACCAAGGACGTCTTTTATCCTCGTCCCAGCGTTCAGCGATCAGCGAAAAGCGGCTCTTGCCCCGCGTGCGCCGATTTGCTTTTCTCTCGCCTTCTTGTGAGCGCAGTGAACCTCTCGGTAACGCACTTTCTCGGTCGCTCTTTTCAGCAAACGGGTTCTTGCTCTTGGACGACTGACGGAGGACGTCTTTGATTCTATTCCGTGCGTAAAGAGGATTTTTGACTTGAAAATTCTTTTGTTTGGTGGTATTTTGTCGAGAGTTGATTGGCAGCGATGTACTAATGGGAGTGATGAAATGAGAGAAAGCAACAGAAAGAGAGGGCTGGCCCTTGCGGGACTTCTGCTGGGAATAGGGCTCCTTTTGATAGGTGCGGCAGTGATAATCCGGCCCAAAATCATGGGATTCAGTTTTGGTTCTGGCAGGTCATTCACAGGAATGAAGTTCAACGAAGACTTCTCGGTGACGATCACCGAGAAGCCGAACTCATTGGGAATCGACGGTCTTAACGGAAAGGTCGAAGTAGTGGGCTGGGATAGAGATTATGTTGAAATCAGGGTCGAACAGTCAATTAGGGTTGCAGACGAGAATCTCAAAGAAGAGTATCTTGAAAAGACTAGGCCGAACATCAACGCAGCAGATGGTAAGCTCACTGTGATTGTTCCCAGATTATCGCAAACGAATGAATTCATGGGGCAGGCGACAACAATTTATATGAATATCCCGTCGGAAACGGTGGAAGATATTTTAGTGAATACCAGCAACGGCGCAATGGTTTTCAAATCACTTAATGCCTCAATAAGAGGCAGAAGCAGCAATGGAGGTTTGGAGCTGATCTCCGTCTCGGGAAGCATGACACTTGAAACCTCTATTTCGCCCATTTTTGTCGAGGAATGCGCCGGAGTCATGGAACTTAGATCCACCAACGGTGCGTTTGAAGGAAAGGGAATATCTGGAACCCTCATTATTGAGACAAGTAATGCTCCGATAACAATCGAAAGGGGAACTCTCAGTGTTTCGGCGAATTCCACGAACGGAGCAATTACAGTCACTGAGGTCACTCTTATCGGTGATAGCAATAGTTTTGAAACCTCAAACGCGAAGATTGTCTGCGACGCGATCCTTCCAGATCTCGGTGTTCTTGAACTGCTGTCAACTAATGGAAGTATAGGAATCTTTTTAGATGACTCGATTCGTGCAGAGATAAGCGCATCTACAACCAATGGAACCGTCAATTTGAAGGGGCTTACCGTAGGCGTAATCAGTTCGAGTTCAACTAGCTTGAGAGGGACACTCAATGGCGGCAACGGCCTCCTCATAACTATGAAAACCAGTAACTCGAACATCAGCATCGACAAGCCCAATGCTGAAGATTCGATCTAGTGACAGAAAAGGGTAGATTTGAATCATGGTCCCATTTACCGAACTCATGCGTTGCGTGGATTTCAAATATCCCTAGAGTGGTAAGCCTGATTATCTTCTTCGAACTCAGGATTGAGATCTCAGAAAAAGGGCTCAAAATCACGAGTTGTGACGCTGCAAAGGATCTATTTGCCTGTCGCCTCCCTGGCACGATGTGAATCTGTACAAAGAGTGGGATTGTCAATCGAGTTAAGAAGGTGGATCATAGGATGAAGAATAATCCGAGTTCATTTGCAAAGGAAGCGGAATCTGATCCTTCGGACTGATCATTTAAGTCTCATTGAGCGGAGCAGATATGTCGAATAAAGCGCTATGTCGAATCTCACTAACTACCGATCTGCTCGGGACTGGGTGTGCGAGATGGAAGGGATGCCCATACAGAGTATTTTGTCTTGCTCAACATGCGTTGGCCGCGAAAGCGCGGATTCTCTGTCTACTCATCAATATTAGCTTCGAGAATATGTAAGTGAATGACAAAAAACCGGAGGCATATTTACCTCCGGTTTTGCTCACGCAAGTGATTCTAGTTAGAGACTGTCTGTGGAACGTTTTCTGCTAGCTCTACGAGATCTACTTCGAAGAGTCGATCTCCGATGTACTTTATGCCCTTTATTCCAAGTTCTTCCGCCAAAGTGGCCGCTTCATCACTGGATGTGAATGTGATTCTTCCTGCTGTCTCAAATGGAACTATAGACCAGTTGAAGGAAGGTGAGGGGGTAATAGTACCCTTCTCGATTATGTAGTCAATTATCACGCTTCGATTCTCGACTGTTGAAGAGAGGACGATGTCGGCATCGACTAGATGATAGCCGCCACCACCTGCGCGGTAGTTATTGGTCACGACGAGGAACTCCATATCATCTTCGATTTCTTCGCCTTCATAAGTAAGCTCGACAATCCTCTGGCCGACAGGGTTTCGAACATCGATCTGATAATTGATTCCTTCGATAATGTCGAAGTTATAGGATGAGAAACGTGCCAGAAGGTTCTGGTCCTCAGTACTGCTTGGATCGATCTGGTTGAAGTTTTCGGCACACTTTTCCAGCCAACCCTTGAGTTCGATGCCGTTCACTCTCACGACGTGTAGAGTGTTCGAGTAGATGTAGATGTCGGCCGCATTCATTATCCTTATGTCGCCAGCTTCCACATTGGTGCTCGTTCTGAAGGGCGCTGCGGCCGAAAGCAAAGGCATTCCTTCAAATTCAGTGCCTTTGAAGTAGTCTCTCGCGTACCACAGCTGGGCTTCGTTGACAAGCTGAGTTACTTCGTTATCGATTACTCTGCTGAAGTATCCCGTGATCGGTACTGTTGTAATTCCTACAGGAGCCATAACATAATCAATAGTTGCCTCATGCTGTTCCTTCACAGCCTCAACTATTTCGGAAGCGGCTTCTATCGTTTCATCCACGTACCAAAGCTGCGGGAACGAGGAGAAGACTTCCCATTTTCCGTCTCTGTTGAGAAGCTGGAAATGGATTAGACCAAGGGAGTTTCCCCAGCTGCCAGCCATGGTAACGGGGACTCCATCGATTTTTTCGGCAATTCTCCCGTGACTGTGACCCATGATAATTGCATCTATTCCTTCGACGTTTTCGAGTATAGCTTCAGCGTCTGAGGTTCCCTGATGGAGAGCAACGATTACAAGATCAACGCCTTCTTCTCTTAGCTCAGGAATATACTTGGCGGCGGCGTCTGCAATCGGTTCAACATAGACTCTTCCTTCCAGGAGAACCCTATCCCACATCATTATCTCGGGCGGCAAGAAACCGATGACTCCAATCTTTATCGGTATGCCATCGACTTCTCTGTCAAGCACTACGTAAGGATCGTATCTTAATTCTTCAGTATCGGCGTTATAAAGGTTTGCCGAAAGCATTGGATAATCAGCGGCTGCCATCGCGAGGTCGAGATACTCAAGACCGAAATTGAACTCGTGATTTCCTATTGCTCCTGCATCATATCCCATGATATTCATTGCTCTAATTATCGAGGGGATTTCTCCCATACTTAGGGGTTCGACTCTCGCTTCACGTTCTGCGAGAACGCTTCCTTGAATAGTATCGCCAGTGTCGATCAACAGGGTGTTGCTATAGATCTCTCTTGCCCATTTGATAAGAGTGTAAGTCTTTGCTGCTCCGTAATCCTCGACTTCCTGAACGGTCAGGTAGTCGAAAGGCATAACGTAACCGTGAAGATCGTTTGTCCCGAGAACAACAAGCTCATGAGCCGTGACTTTAGCGAAAACCGTTACAGGGAGTAACAAAGCGAGAATCAGGACGATGACAACTGCAGGAATTCTTCTCTTCCAGTTCAATAGATCCACCTCCAATTAGGTTGGCCAGCACTGTTGTCTGCCGGACGAATGATTGCCCCCTGACCGTGAGAATGCTTTACCGAAGATAATACAGGATTCCAAAGAATGTTTCGAAACAGTACTATTTTACTACAACCTTGTGGCTTCAACTAGAAAGAAAAAAGCACATCTCAGTAAATGGAAGTAGGCTGTCTAATTAACAGGTAAACGGAAGAACCGGGTCTGGGGTCGTGGGGTCTAGGGTCTGGCAAGAGCAGAAGTGATGCTGCATTTGGCAGGAGGCGATTAGAAAGCCAGTCAGGCTCCGCCTGGCCAGTCTCTGCCTCCGGCAGAGGCCAGTCACCTTCGGTGGCCAGTTCCGCTTCGCGGGCAAAGAACCACCTTTAGGAACGGGTTATGTAAATCGGGTTAGGAGGAGCGGGTTATTGAAGCGGGTCATCAGAACCGAGTTTTGAAGAGCGAGGTCCTGTGCAGAACCATTCACAGGATGACAGTCTCTTCTGCTGACGAAGAAAAACCGCTGCGTGCTAAGAATCAAGGACCCCCTGATCTCTGTTAACAGAGACATCATCTCTATTCTCCTCTTTGGTCATCCCGATATGAAACTGATCGGGATCTCGCATCTAGAAACCGCTTTAAGCTGTGGAGATCAGTTGCAAATTGTCAGTTATGAAAGCCAGGAACCAGAAGAGAGTTTCCGATGAGTGCTGTTTTTTCATGACTGGTTGGAGTCCAAACGCTCTTGAATCATCACCTTGCCCAAGAACGAAGAACAGATCTTCGCTCTGGAACGAATAGCAGGTTTTTTATTCGGAGAACGGAGAACCTCTCAACGGTCAACCAGTCCTATGCTCTTTCCAATCGGTGAGTAGCCCGGGGGGATTTCACCCCCAGGCTCTCTCAGAACCGGACTTGAACCTCTCGATTCATCCGGCTCCCATTATCCAGCCGCATAGATTATCCCCATTGTCCATTGTGCAAAGGAGATTTCATACGACCTCATTTTGTCTGTTTGCTCCTTCCTTGTCTCTGTTCACAGTTCCTCCCTTTCGGTTGTCTGCAGAGAGTTGGTTGACTAACCTACAAAACTGGATAACACAGTCCCTTCGCTCCACTCCCATTACAGGAGCTTCATCACTACTACGGACTGTTCCGCCCCTGAATCTGGCATCGGTACTTTCACCCTCGTGGGTCTTCCACTTGCGGCTTTTCCCTTAACATCCAGATCCAGGTTCCCAAGTTCCTAATCGAAGCCTGTACCAGGGTCACGCCACCTGTATGCCGGTCACCATCTGGACAGTAAGCAGGTTTCCTCCAGACTTATCCCGGGATAGTAGCACCCCCCGGTTTAGATGACACTAAAGGTTGTTACGACACGTTCACGGTGGTTCACTTGTATTCGTCTCCTCTGGTACTCACCTGAGGGGATCGCCGTCCCGCCTTTTCCCGTAACGTTCACTACCATGGCTCTTTACCACAGCAGCTTACGGTGGTTTGAAGCCTCCACCTGCATGGCGGCTTCGAGGGACCCTCCCTCATCTTCAATTAAGCATGGCTTGAAGTTTCCTTCTTCGCCTTCTTGGCACACAGCAACCTGCTGCCACGTTAAAGCAGTACTACGCCGCGTGGGAGCTATCCCCAAAGATCGGTGTGGTAGTTCTCCCTCTTGAGCCTGAATTTAATCTGGAAGTCAACGATTTCTTGCCACTTGAGAGCACTGGTTGTTGAAACGAAGCTTACCATTTCGCTTCCGATTCCGAAGACGGGCTCTATGCTTTTTTCTATACTGGAGTTTTTTATCACGTTATAGTCAAGCCTGTAGTCGCCAATTATGGCATGGTCTTCGTACATCTTTGCCTTCACACTCTTTCCGTTAAAGACTACTTCATCTTCAATCGGGAAGGAAAGACCCATGTTTCCCGGCATTATCTTGTCGTGCAGCTGAATGACTTCATTCACAGTTGGTTTCGTCCAGCTCTTTCCACAAGAGGAACAGGAGAACCCCGATCTGAAGCTCTTAATTGATGCGATTGCTCCACAACTAGGGCAGCGCCAGATTAACTTCTCTATGTGCTTGTAGTTTCTGTATGGCAGTTTGAAGGTGGGATCTTCTTTGCCCAAGAAGTTCATGACCTTCTCTTCAAGTTGAGGATCATCTGCTTCAATGGGGTTTCCAAATTCAACAGTCGAAGTACCAATAGAGAATGTTTTCGACCATCTTGGCCAAAGCCGCTGAACTCCGAAGAACTTCACAGGGATTATGGGTATTTTCAACATCCTGAAGAGTTTCCATATCTCCTTTTTTGTATGAAGAGGCCTCCCATCCCACGATCTTGCCGCCTCCGGTGCAATTCCGAGAGGGACTCCCTGTCTTATGGTGGAAAGCATCTGTCGAATTGCAGACGTATCGACGGCGTATCGCCTTACCGGAATTACTGCCAGCCAACCCAGCAAGCCCAATCTGTCGACATAGATTGCAGTGGCGACGAATCTAATGTAACGCCACGTGGAGTAGAAAATCAAGGGGCCGTCAAAATGCGTTTGGTGCGCCAATGCGATTACAAATGGCCTTCTATCTCGCAAGACTTTTGTGTTCTTCACTTTAGAAGGCAAGATGAAAAGAATTACCAGCTTCACAACGAAGGAAGCCACAATGAACTGCCAGGGGATAGATGTTGATTTGTCAAAGGGAATTTGCTTTCCAGCTTTGGGAATCATGAATGGAAGTTTTTCTTTGTACTCGCTGTAGCCAGTTACTCTCTTAGATGTAAGGTATTCTTGAAGCAACGAGTAAATAACGGCCAATGCACCGATTACGGAGACATATAGCACTCTCCAGTAATCGCCACAGAGGAATCCCATGCCGAAAAGGAAGAGAATGAAACCTGCGTTAAACGGATGGCGAACAAATCTATAAGGACCACTCTGAACTGTAGTTTCCGGTCCAAAAGAAGTGGTTGGAAGTCTTCCAGACCAGTAAAAGACGACCAGCGCAGAGTACACGGACAAAAGAAGTGATCCTGCGATAATTACTGATGCGATAACGGTAATCGCTACTGGTGAAGAAAAAGGCGCTCCGCCGAAAAGAAGAATGGGGATTACGATCCACATTATCACGAGTTCTATAGCTGACATAATGAGCTTCATCTCAACCCCTCCACTCTGAACACTGCCCCTCCATCTTTACAGTTCTCTGCATTGATTGAGAGCCTTAGAACTTTGCATATCTTGCTGGCAATCGAAAGACCTAGCCCGTGACCTTCCCCACCTCTTGAAGTGTCGCTTCTGTAGAACCTGTCAAACACCTTGTCTAATTCGTCTTCATTTATCCCTTTTCCATAGTCTCTAACATTAAGTGCACCATCTGAGAATGTGATCTCTATTGGGTGATCGCCGCCGAACTTCACTGCATTCTCCACGAGCACTTTAAGAACAATCTTAAGGAGGACTTTGTCCGTTTCGACTTCAATGTTCGGAACATCAACCTTGAGTTCGACCGATTGGAATGAAGGAGTTCCCAGTATGAGTTCATGTATAAGCTCCCGTAGATTGAAACTCGTTACCTGGATTTCCATGCTGGGTCGCGAGAGGAATAGCAAGGACTCGGTGATAGTCATCATTTTGGCGGCAGTATCGTAAATACTGTCAGCAGCTTCTTTTACAACTTCGGGATCTTGAGATCCCCAGCGCTGAATCAGTCTCGAGAAGCCGAGGATAGCGGTGAGAGGAGAACGAATTTCATGTGCGATGTCTGAGGAAAACTGTTCCTGCCTGCTGTATCCGTCCTGAATTCTGTCTAAGGCTCTGTTGAGATCCTCTTTCATTTCGGCGAGTTCGGAGGTTTTTGGATCACTCTCGAGCCTCCTTGAAAGGTCGTCCAGAGTTATCTCTTTCAGCAGGCGCGAGGTTTCCTTAAGCGGTTTGGAAACTCTACTTCCAAGAAGGAATCCGCCAATTACCGAAAGTACTATTCCAACGAACAGCGATAGAAGAAGAGTAGTCGACAGACTCTCGAGGAAGAAATCCAGGTCATCCATTCTCGCGCCTAGGATAACCTTCTCATCGCCGTTCCAAAAACCGTAAAGAAGATAAGAGCTTCCCTCCAATCTTGTACGGACGTATCCATCTACATCCGGCACAGAAGCTAGCTCTGTAGGATTCTGGACCACAGTGTTGTCGACTCTTACATAGAATTCAGTAGTTCCTCTGCCGATTGACATTCTGCCCATCCCAAATCTGTAACCCTTACCCATAGGAGAATCCATGAAGATCCTCCGCATCTCTGCAGAGTAATTGCGTATGAAAACATTTTCCGAAACTCCGTACACGAACAGGGCGGAGACACATAGTATGAAGACAACAAGTACTACCGAGTAGATGGCTACCTGCGTCGCAGTCGAAAGCTTCTGCTTATCTGACAACGTAGCCAGATCCCCTTACCGTCTTGATTATTCCGCCGCTCTTTCCCAATTTCTTGCGAAGGTAATTGATATAAACTTCAACAACGTTTGGATTACCCCAGTCCTCGCTTCCCCAGACCTTTTCAAGCAATCTATCTTTCGACATGACAATTCCGGCATTTGACAGCAAGACAGCCAGAAGATCGAACTCAGTTTTGCTCAACTGAAGTTCTTCCCCTCCTAGGGTGGCTTCTCGCGACTGAAGGTCAAGGGTAATCTCATGGTAGCTTATTCTTTCCCCTTTTCCCTTTCTCCGGAGAATAGCTTCGATTCTAGCTAGAAGCTCCTCAATAGCAAACGGTTTAGGCAAGTAGTCGTCTGCGCCGCTCTTCAGGCCGCGTACACGGTCCTTCACTTCGCCTCTTGCAGTAAGCATTATTACGGGTAGGTCGGTCGAAACATACTCCCTGATCTCTTCGAGTACCGAGAAGCCGTCGATTCCCGGAAGCATGACGTCGAGAATCAGAAGATCAGGAAGTTCCTTCTCAAGATACTTCAGTGCTTCCTTCCCATCACCCAAGACTTCTATTTCATACCCCTCGTGGCTTAACTCCATGCGGAGCAGTTTCGCAATATGTACATCATCTTCTACAGCTAAAATCCTTCCCTTCACTTCTTCACTCCTCTATCTCTCAACATGTACGACGAAGTCCCTCCGAATATCATACCTGCCGTCATAAGCAGCAACCCTATTACCTCCATTTTACCCGGAATCTCTCTCAGTATTATCATCGCGAAGAACAAAGCAAATGCCGGTTCGCCAACATAGATAAGTGATGCGCCGACTGATCCGAGAAATCTCTGGAATCTCAGCTGTACTGCCACGGCGAAGATAGTAGCGAATACCGCCGAGAAGAGAGCGACAGTGACTATAGATCCGCTTACCCGTACCCCGCCATCGACAAAAGGAATGAGAACCAGATTAACGATAATGACCACCACAATCTGAGGGACCAGCAGCTCCATCTCTCCTGAGTCTTCTCTTTCTGTGAAATACGAGATGAATACTACATGCAGAGCAAAGGAGATTGCACAAAGGGTTGTGAGCAAGTCGCCAAAGTTGAAACCGGCTTCCGGCGTCGTCAAAAAGTAGAGTCCAACGAGAGACACAGCGAGCGCAAGAATCTGATACCTGTTGGGAATACGCTTTTCCACAAACGGGCCGATTATCGCTACAAGCCCAACGTAGAGAGCGGTAATAAAGGCGCTTTTCGATGCTGTGGTGTGAACAAGTCCCCAGGTTTGAAACACATAACCGCCCGAAAGAAAGAGCCCGAGAATCAGTCCCTGAGTGAAGCTTCTTCTCGAAAGCCTTATTCCCAGCTTCTTCCTTATGGGGATGAGTAGCAAGAGAGCAAATGAAAAGCGAAGAGCATTATAGAAAACCGGGGAAAGCCCTTCCAGTATGTTCTTCTGAACTGGAAAGGTCAGTCCCCAGAATGCAACAACGAGTAGTAAGTTGACGTATGCCTTTGACTTCTGCTTCATCAAAGAAAGAATTATCCCTTTCGGGACACTCTTAGTCGCCTGCGCTAAGTACTATTGCGATTACAATTCCCGCGATCAGCACTCCGATTATCGAGAAGAGTATGATGTTGTCCGTTTTCTTCTCTTGCTCTGTCTTCTCAGTTAATCTGAAATCGACCGAAGTCGTCATGTCTCTGTTGATGTAGACATTCTGTTTGGAATCGTGGTAACCCCACTTGGAGACTGTTACCGTATGGCTTCCAACCTTCTCAAAATCTCTGTAAGGTGTGTCACCGGCATACTGTCCATCCACATAAACCTGACCATCGGGGATCGATGTAACTTCCAGATAACCGTAAATGTAATTTGGCAAGAGCGAGAACTGAAAGTTGCTTGAACCAGGTTGCACGTTTATTGTTGCCGGTCCGTATACGAGGTTCCTGTCTGTGTAGATGTATACCGAGTGCATACCGGCCTCCAAAGTTGTCGTGACCGGTGATTTTCCCATGAATATTCCATCGACATAGACATTTGCATCCTTTCTGTCTGCACTGATTGTAGTCCTAACCGTGAAAGGCACATAGCTGTTATAGAAGTAAGTATAACCTATCCCCCAGCTTGTGTTGAAGACAGGGTTAATCGCAATCGACAAATTGTTCACGTTCTGACCCAAATATGGGAATGGATATCTATCGAACAGAGAAAACACATTCCCTAAGAAATTCAGGGGAGAAGTCGATGCAACGACTACTATCGTCTCTCTTCCTCTGTTTGATTCGACCTGCAGATTGTATTTTGTGGTCGCCTTATCCGTCGGTAGAGTGTAGGTCCTTCCACCCTGGACGTAGTTGTCCTGATCGTAGACATTTGGAAAGAGAACCTGGACCTGCCCCGACTGATCGATATCCAGAACAGCCACATAGGCGCTTCTGTCAACGGAGAAAGACAATCCGAGCGACTCGCCACCGTAGTAAGTTGATCCGGTACCCTTGTTCAAGCTTACGTTTACATTGATGCTAGCTCCTGACCTGTTCAGGAACATAAGTCCCTGAGGGTCATAAGCGACTGACGTGGCAATAAGAGAAACACTGAGAGCAATAATCGCAATAAGCAGTACTTTCTTCACGCTAATCCCTCCTTATCCCTTTAGGCTTTCTATTGCATCGGTGATAACGCCTGTTGATTTCGAAAGTCCCTGAATTTCCTCTTCTGAAAGTCCAACATGCAGTATTCTTTCTACTCCACTTCTCCCTAGAATACTGGGAACGCTGAAAGGCACATCCTGCATACCTTCAAATTCCCTGTGTACAGATGAGACTGTAAGGACTGAGTGTTGATCGTTCGGAATAGTGGAAAGCACCTTTGATACAGCAAGCCCTATTCCGTAGTATGTTGAACCCTTCTTTTCAATAACACGATAAGCAGCGCTTCGTGTCTCTTCAAACAGTTTTTCAAACAAAACGTCTTCGCAGTTCCCGCAGAACTCCTTTATCGGAATACCTGCGATGTCGACATTCGTCCAGTTAACGATCTCACTATCACCGTGTTCACCAATAACATATGCGTGAACGTTTCTTGGGTCAAGTCCACAGTGGTCGGCTATGCTCTGTCTTAGTCTTGCCGTGTCCAAGGTAGTACCGGAACCGATGACTTTGCTCCTGTGAAAGCCAGATGTCCTCCAGGCAACTCATGCGAGTATGTCTACCGGATTCGAGACGACCAAAATAATCGGCTCTTTGCTGAATGAAAGTACTCATCGACTGCTCTCTCAACCATTTTTGCGTTGTTCTTTAAAAGCTGGAGACGACTCTCCCCTTCTTTCTGTGGCCTTCCGGCGGTAATAACAACAACATCGGAATCTGCCGACACATTGTAACTTCCACCGGATATCTTCACCGGTCTCACATACACATTTCCATGACTCAGGTCCATAGCCTGACCCACTGCAAGTTCTGTATTTACATCAACAAGCGCTATCTCTCTTGCAATTCCCTTTATCATTGTTGCATACGCAATTGACGAACCTACCATTCCGGCTCCGATTATCGAGACTTTCATCTATCACCTCCCGACAGGAGTTCATCAAACCAATGTCGGAATCGTGATTCAAGGTTCCGCTTCTCCACCTTCTCGACTATCTCTCCCTTGAGAAAAATGACTCCGCCGGATGCAGTGCCGGCGATCCCAATGTCCGCATCTTTTCCTTCCCCAATTCCGTTTACAACGCATCCCATAACGGCTACAGAAATGTCATCCTCGATATTCCCTACCCAACTCTTCACTTTCCTTGCAAGAGACTCAACATCTATTTCGGCTCTTGCGCACGTCGGACAGGAAATCACGTCAACTCCCTTTCTTAGCCCAAGTGAACGAAGAATGCTCAAGCCTACTTCGATCTCCTGAACGGGGTCTCCCGACATCGATACTCTTATGGTGTCTCCAATGCCTTTCAGCAAGAGTGTGCCAATACCAATAGAAGACTTTACGGTTGAATCAAGCCCGAAACCTGCCTCTGTAACTCCAAGGTGAAACGGATAATCGGTCTTCTCGAACAGGTATTCATTTGCACTCACAGTCTCTGATACCGATGAAGACTTAAGAGAAATCACAATGTCCTCGAACCCTGCACTCTCAAGTATTCTTACTTGCGCAAGAGCGCTCTCTGCAAGAGCGGTGGGTTTGTCGTACGAACCAAAACTTCGGTCGAGAGAGCCAGAGTTTGCGCCAACTCTTATTGGAACACCGAATTCTTTAGCAACCTTCACTGTCTCCCGGACCTTCCATTCCTGACCGATATTTCCCGGATTTATCCTTACCTTTGCTGCACCGTTCTTTATGGACTCAACTGCGAGTCTGTAATCAAAATGAATATCTGCAATTACAGGGATTTTGCTTGATGAGCAAATCTCTTTGATGGCCTGTGCTGACTCAAAATCCGGAACGGAGACTCTTACAAGATCACACCCGGCATCTGTAAGCCTATCGATCTGCTCGAGAGTTGCAGGAATGTCGATTGTCTTGGTATTTGTCATTGACTGAACCGAAACCGGATTTCCGCCACCGACCAAGACATTCCCAACTCTTACGGTTCTACTCATAACCATCTGCCGATATCGATGAACGTAATATAGATCATGAACCCCATGAGTATCATGAAGCCAATCACATTGATTAACCCCTCAATCTTCGGATCCAGTCTCTTTCTGGTAATTATCTCAAGCAAGGCAAGCAACATCCTCCCACCATCCAGCGCGGGGAAGGGAATCATGTTTATCACTCCGAGGTTGAGCGAGATGAAGCCCGCGAGGAAAAGAACTATCCTCGTCCCAAGGCTCACTGCCTGGTCAACTATTGTTACCAGTCCAATAGGACCGGTGAATTCGTTGATGTTCGCTCCTCCAGTGAAGAGGCTGCCAACAACCTTCACCATGGTTATTAGGAGATCGTTTGCCCACTGAACCCCGAGAACTGCGGCCTCAACCGGGCTATCTGGATACCAGTAGTCGCTTCCCTGAGAAAAGGCACCGACCTCACTCACGAGAGCAATCATTTCGTTCTTGGTCATCGTTAAGTCAACTACCTGTCCATCCCGTTCCAGGGTAACGACAAATTCTTCAGGGAAGCCGTATCTAGCGAAGGTAGTCTCTCTTCCTGTGAACTGAATTAGAAGTTCGTTTGGTTTCAAGGAGAGGAGCTGACTCATGGTTGTAAGATCATAACTTGTCTCGGTCGTCATCCCGTTTACCGAGACAAGAACATCTCCCTTCCTGAACTGGCCGAAATCAGTTGCAACTATCGGTTTGAAGTTTGCATAGTAGATCCCCATTGCGTAGCGTTCCTCTGCAGGGGAATAAGTCAGGAGCGTGCCGGAAAGATTCGAACCGTCGGCAAAACCAAGTCTGATAGTGCTCTCAGGAGATAGTATGCCGCCGTATCCAACGTAATCGCCGTTGAACGATGCTCCGTTTATTGAAGAGAGAGCATCGCCAAATTCACCTGAGACATTGCCGATCACAATGAAGGCCTCTTGAGGAAGCATTTCTGGGATTAGAGTTATTTCGACTTCTCTGCCTTCCCTAATAACTACTAGATCTATTTTCTCGCCCCTCACAACGGCTTCACTAAGTCTTGTATTGTCTAGTAGAGTCTTACCATTTACTGAGGCGATCCTATCTCCGGGAAGCATTCCGGACAGAGCTGCAGGAGAACCAAGCTCGACCTTGTCGATCTTGACTTCCTGAAAGCCCCAAACTACTGCTACCAGAGAGAGTATGAGAAAACCCAGAAGCAAAGAAAAGGCCGGACCGGCGAAATAGATAATGAATCTCTGCCAGGCCGGCTTGTTCTGTATCTGCTCGTTATCCGGAACGGAGGAGTCTATAGCATCTAGGTCTTCTCCGGCAGGTCTCACGTAACCGCCAATTGGAAATGCGTTTATCCTGAATGTAGTCTTTTTTCCTTTTTTTGACCAGAGCTTTGGACCCATTCCTATGGCGAATTCTAGAACTCTCACTCCAAAAACCCTCGAGAACAGGTAGTGACCGAGTTCATGAACAACCACTATCCCCGTTAGAATGAGAAGAAAGTACACTATTGCTAATAACATCTATTCACCTCTTCTTGAGCCAATCTTCTTGCCAGAACGTCAATCTCGATAATTTGACTGTAATCGACCGGATTTAGATCATCTGTTCGGGCAACCGTCCTTTCAATTATATTGTAAATGCTCCCAAAAGGCATCCTACCCTTCATAAAAGCATCGACTGCTATCTCATCTGCAGCATTATAAGCGATTTGCTTGCTGACAGTTCCACAAATCTCTCTCGCAAGTGTCAGAGCGGGAAATCTCTCTTGCTGCAGTTCTTCCAGGGCAATTGGTATGCCGGCTATCCTCTCTTCTCCGAAAAGATGGTGGTGCACTGGATAAGTCAGAGAATATGCAATCGGAATTCGCATGTCCGGGCGCCCCACATGAAGTTTCATAACGCCATCATTGTACACAACACCGGCATGAACAAAACTGTTTCTACAAATATAAGTATCAATTTCACTCGATTCGAATCCAAAGAGATATTTCGCTTCAATTACTTCTAGTCCCTTGTTAACCATTGAAGCGCTATCAACGGTTATCCTGTTTCCCATAGACCAAACAGGGTGTTTCATGACATCTTCAGGGCTTGCTTGGTGAATCTTTTCTTTCGGCCAATCCCTCAGGGCGCCGCCAGATGCGGTTATCAAGATTCTCTCAGGGCGAACAGTACCGTCAAGAAGCTGAAAGAGGCCGCTGTGCTCTGAGTCGACCGGGATAAGCTCTACCCCTCTGTCGGCACATCTGTCCGGAAGAAGATTACCTCCACAAACGATAGACTCTTTGTTCGCAAGACATAGTCTGCTGCAAACTTCAGCCGCCTTAAGGCTGAATCTCAGTCCGGCCGCTCCGCTGACCGCAAGCATCACATAATCCGGGCGGGACTTTTCGAGCATCGTTTCTATCCCCTCTTCGCCTTGGAAAAAGGTTGTTTCCGGAAAGGAATCGACTAGATCCTCTTTTTTTTCAAGAGTGGCGGCGAACTTGGGATGAAATTCTGAAAGCTGTTTAGAAAAAGAGACGAAATTGTGGCCACAGGAAATGGCCACAATTTCGATTTCTTCAATCTTGTCTACTATTTCGAGTGTCTGTGAACCTATAGATCCGGTAGAACCAAGAACAGCCAACCTTTTTTTCATGACTCAAACTTCTTTTTTATCTCGGCCGGTTCTCCAGAAGTATCTTCAATTATCTTTTGAATCTCTGATTGGGAAAGCGCCATAATCTTCTCGACTTTTTCGGGCACGTTCTGTCTTTTGCCCGGGACGCATTTGTCTGCGTTCTCTTCCTTGTTCGCGACCTTTATGGCAAAGGCAGCACAACCGGGTGATCCACAGATTCCGCAGTTTATGTTTGGAAGAATCGCAAAGACCACAGCAGCTCTAGAATTCTCTTTCAGTTTTCCCTTGTAACTATCGATTTCTTCCTGAGTCGGTCTTTTTGGTTTTGGCGGCGCTGCTTTTACTTCTTTTCCGGAGACAGCGATCAGTTTTTCCAGTGTCTTTTCCGCATCTTCCTCTGCCTCTTCAAAGAGAGCAGTGAGCTTGTCGACATCCGTGTCCATGATTAGCTTCAGTTTTTCAGGTACGCCGGATCGCTTGCCGGGAATACATCCATCCAGCGGGGCTTTGCCTTCGGCGATAGCTTTTGCAAAGGCCGAACAACCGGGGAAACCACAAGCGCCACAGTTGACGCCTGGCAAAGAGGCTTCGATGAGTGTGATTCTAGGATCTTTCTTGACCGCAAACTTCGCAGAGGCGAAAGCTAGAAAGACACCTGCTCCTATGCCAAGTATGGCCATAAACAGAACTGAATAGACTACTGTCATACACACCGCCTCACAGTTTCACGAGGCCCTGGAAACCCATGAAGGCCATCGAGAGCAAACCGGCTGTGATCAATGCAATGGCAGTGCCCTTGAAGGGCTCCGGAATTTCGGAGAGCTCCATTCTCTCTCTTATAGTTGAGAAAAGAATTAGCGCGAGGGCGAAACCAAGTCCGGCGCCGGCGGCATTAACTATTGTCTCGAGCAGCGTATAGTTCTGCTGAACATTCAGAAGCGCCAGACCGAGAATTGCGCAATTAGTAGTTATTAGGGGAAGAAATATCCCCAGTGCATCATAAAGTGACGGACTGGCCTTCTTCAGGAAGATTTCTACAAACTGCACCAGTGTTGCAATAATCAGGATGAACACTATTGTTCTAAGAAAAGGAATACCGAGCGCGTCAAGCGCGATGTTCAAGAGCCATGTGATTATTGAAGCCATGATCATTACAAATGTAACGGCTATGCTCATTCCAACAGCTGTATCTGTCTTCTTCGAAACACCGAGGAACGGACATATTCCTAGAAATCTAGATAGAACGAAGTTGTTTATTAGAATTGCTGAAAGAAATATGAAAACCAATCTGGTAGCCATCAGTCAACCCTCCTCATTTTGCTGCCTTCTTAGGTTTGCTACGCCTTATTCCAAGGTAGTTGAAGAATGCGGCAAGCATTCCCAGAGCAATGAATGCACCTGGAGGGAGTATCATGGCAAACATCTTCACATCCGAAAGGTGGTAGTTGAAGATTGAGCCATTACCGAGAAACTCTCTTACTGAGCCCAGCAAGACCAGAGAGGCGGTAAAACCAAGTCCCATTCCGAGCCCATCCAGGAAGGATCTGAAGACACCGTTCTTTGAAGCAAAGGCCTCTGCTCTACCGAGAATGATACAGTTCACCACAATCAGAGGGATGAACAATCCCAGAGTCTTCCAGAGATCATAGATGAAACCATGCATCAGCATATCGATCATAGTTACAAAGGAAGCAATTATCACAATGTACGAAGGGATTCTGATCTTGTCCGGAATGAACTTCCTTACGAGAGAGATTGTAATGTTCGACATTGCTAGAACGGCAGTCGTTGCTAGCCCCATGCCAAGACCATTCTCAGCGCTAGTCGTAGTGGCTAGAGTCGGACACATTCCCAGAACCTGAATGAAAATCGGATTCTGCTTGAAGATTCCGTTTGTGAGGACTTTGAACTTAGATTCAGCCATTATCGAACACCTGCCTTTTCCAAGAACTCGGATATAGCATTTAGTGAGAATGCGACGGCCCTTGGAGTTATCGTCGCTCCAGTCATCACGTCACTTACTGTGACTATTCCGTCTTCTTGCTTTCTAATCTCTATCTGATCTCCTGAGGGAGTCACTCCTGCGTCTTTGTCAACCCTTACGCCCTTGTCAAGGCCCTTACTAGCTATAGGGAAGAACCTCTGCTGGACGACATCGTTAGCAATATTGGCTCCAAGTCCTGGGGTCTCTTGCGAGTACTCGAGAACTTTTATTGCGTTAAGGCTAACTCCGTTTGGTCCACTGACGAAGGCAGCCATCGTCTTAACATCTCCGCCATAACCGACCGCGATTCCTATTGCTACGTATATTTCGCTGCCGTCTTCCTTGACAAACTTGTATGCAGGACTTTCAACCTTTCCCTGTGAACTTGTTGCCGTATAGATTATGCCTTCCGATGAGTCGAATCCGGCGGGAAACCATTCAAACTCCGCCAGTTCGCTGGCAGTCTCAGGGATGTTTTCTGCTGCTATAAGCAACTCTCCAGTCTCCGCATCTGTAAGGACTTCTCGGATAGCCTTTAGTTTTGCGCCTAATTCCGCATTGGCGATGGGCTCCTTAACGACAGTATAAACTACCGAAAGAACCAGTGCGGCGATAATAGTAATTACCATCAGAGTAATGCCCGTCTTCAAGTATTCACGCATTGCTCTTCACCTTCTTTGGCTTTCCAAATATCTTGGGCTTGGTCCCCATATCTATTAGAGGCACGAAGGCATTCATCACCAGAATTGCGAATGAGACACCTTCCGGATAACCTCCGAATAACCTGATGATCATAGTCACAGCTCCACAACCTATTCCGAAGATAATGTGCCCTTTGATAGACATCGGGCTAGTCACCATATCTGTTGCCATAAACAGAGCTCCAAGCATAAGACCGCCGCCAAAGATGTGATAAAGAGGCGAACCAAAGCCCGGATTCACCGCATAGAATATCGAGGCCATTATCGCAACCGTTCCGACGTAGGCAATGGGGATAAACGGTGCCACTCTCTTTCTTAACAACAACCAGCCAAAGCCCAATAGAAGCAGCAAAGCGCTGACTTCCCCGATCGAGCCGGGGATTGTACCGAGAAACATCTCTTGCAGAGAGAAGACTCTTGGTGCTCCCTGTTTCAATATGGCCATTGGCGTTGCAGTTGTTTGCATATCGAACGGATTGAACCATGTTGTCATCTGAACGGGGAACGAGATAAGAAGAAAGACCCTTCCGACCAGTGCGGGATTGAAGAAGTTCTTTCCGAGACCCCCAAATACTGCCTTCGCGATTACTATTGCAACAAAGACACCTATCAGTGCCTGCCACCACTCAACAGATACTGAAAGGTTCAGTGCAAGCAACAATCCCGTGACGGAGCCGCTAAGATCGGGTCTGAAGCTCTTTTTCTGTCTTACGAATCTCATCACGAAGAATTCAAGAGCCTCTGCTCCTAACGTACACACAAGGATAAGAGCGAGGGCCTTCAATCCGAACGAAACGACTGCCCAAACTGCAGCCGGAGAAAGCGCTATCAAAACGTCCAGCATTATCTTACGAACGTTGTCTTCTGATCTTAGATGAGGTGCTGCCATCATTGAGAGCTTCACTTCTTCGCACCTCCCTTCAAACTTCTGTAGACCTTCTTATGCAGTTTGAAGTTCTTGACTAGATCGATCTTTGCAGGACAGGCGTAGGAACAGCTACCGCACTCAATGCAATCTAGCAGGCCGTTCTCCACTTGAATGTCGTACAATCTGTTTGTGCCGTAGAGATTGAGGAGAAAGGGTTGGAGGTTCATTGGACAAACAAAAGTGCATTTCCCGCATCTTATGCATGGAAACTCTTCTGTTGGTTTGCTCCTGAGAAGCAGGGTTATCCCGGAAGTGCCTTTGACCGTAGGTACATCAGTCTTAGGAACCGTCATTCCCATCATCGGACCACCGAAGATGGCTCTTTCCACCGATTCCTGCGCGCCTCCAGCATATCTGATCAACTCATCCGCCATTATCCCGATTCTCGAGACCACGTTTACGGGTTTCTTGATTCCTTCACCCGTAATCGTCACGCCTCTTTCGACGAGAGGGCGGCCAAGTTCGACTGCCTCATAGACAGAGAATGCAGTTCCAATATTATCGACTACAACCCCTACATCTAGGGGAAGCCCGCCTGAAGGAACCTTTCTTTTCGTCAGCGCGAATATTAACTGCTTTTCGGCTCCCTGTGGGTATTTTGTTCTTAGAGTCTTCACCTGTATCGAAGTCGACCGGACCGCCTCTTTCATCTTCTCTATCGCCTTTGGCTTATTGTCTTCAATTCCAACGATAGCATCTTCAACGTTTAGTGCACGCATCAGAGCGAGGATTCCCCTGACTACTCCCTCAGAACGCTCGAGCATGAACCTGTAATCAATGGTAAGGTAAGGTTCACACTCCGCGCCGTTTATGACAAGGAGATCGATTTTCTTATCCTTCGGAGGGGACAGTTTGACGCTGGTCGGAAACATTGCGCCGCCGAGCCCAACAATACCTGCAGACTTAACCCTTTGCACGATCTCTTCGGGTAAAAACTGATCGAATGGTTTTGCTGGCTGAAGCAGGTCCCACTCATCTTCTCCGGTCCTATCTATGACAATCGCATCGTCAGGTTTTGCAAGAGTGGGATGATAATACTTGGCAATCTCTTTAACCTCGCCTGTTAGAGGAGAATGGAGATTTGCAGAAATGAAGCCGCCAGCTTCGGCAATTAGCTGGCCGGTTCTGACTCTGTCTCCAATACTTACAACAGGCTTTGCTGGGACTCCGGCGTGATTAGCAAGAAAAACATAAACCCTTTCAGGAGGCGGTAGAACACTTAGCTGAGAATCTTGGGAAAGTTCTTTTTTCTCTGGCGGGTGCACCCCTCCTCTGAAGGTAGGCAACCTCATTTAGTTATCACCTCTCAACCTTAATCAATAGATGTTTGCCTTTCTGGGATCCCGAATATCATGAAAGTGACTGCGACTCAAAATGGAAAAAGCGATTGATATTATCAAACAAAAGGAGCGGATCGCTCCGCTCCTATTATAGTACAATGTTTGCGTCTTAACTTAATCTAAAACTACTTTCTGGTTATCCTTCCGCTATCGGCGTAAGCGGTTATCGGGCTTATCTCTCCAACGAACTCAACCACTACATCTGCCAGCACGAATCCGGTGTCGTAACCGGAGAGTCCTGCAAGGACCGTATAGCCGTCACCGCCAGAGGCAAGGTAGTTATTTGTAGCAACTTTGTACACCTTATTGTCATCAATGGGAGCTCCGTTCACAAGAATATCCTTGGCCTCGCCATTCTCTATTACATAAGTTACTCCGCTTACCTGAGCCATCGCTCCCTGCCCTGGTTCTCTGGTTGCCGTGTACTCCAGAAGATCCCTGAGGGCTGTCCCCGGTACATCAACAACGTAAAGTGTATTTCCGAACGGGAGTACTGTAAGAATGTCGCGATATGTGATCGGACCAGCCTGAATTGAAGCTCTGATACCACCGGAATTGGTTATTGCAAGGTCCGCTCCGGACTTCCACACCATCGCGTCACAGATCAAGTAACCGAGGTTTGTGTCTTGGGCTCTAACTACTCCCCTGTCACCCTCAAGCTTGATCGTTGTTTCACCGACAACTGTGCCAAGAGCTTCTCCTCCGGCCTTCTTGAAGTAATCAAGAACAGTTGCCACTGCGAAGTCAGGTTTTATCTCTTCTGCCAGGACAGGAAGATTCCTGAAAGAAACGAAGATTACCGTTCCGTCGACGATTTCCAGATCGAGCTTGCCCACATTCTTTGCCCATTCTCCAGCAGAAACGATAATTGTTTCGTTGATTATTTCAGGTCTTTCATAGAAAGTGTGGCTGTGTCCGTCAACAATAACATCGATTCCGTCAACCGCCTTGGCAAGCTCCCAGGAATTCGGGCCCGCAAGAACCGGATTGCTTCCCATGTGTGTAAGAGCGATAATTATATCCGCCTGGGCCTCCAGAACCGGTATGATTTCCTTGGCAACTTCTATGACATCCATCCATTCGTAGTCCTTGGCATACAAGTATTCAAGGATTTCAGTCTCCTGAGCAGTGAATCCTACTATTGCAACCTTTATTCCGCCAACTTCCTTGATAATGTATTCCTGGAAGGCCGGTTCTCCGTCCTTGTAGATATTGGCGCTGAGGAACGGGAAGCTAGCAATGTCCATCTGCTTAGCAAGTACCGATGCGTCGTTGTCAAATTCGTGATTTCCGATAGCCATCGCATCGAGTTTCATAAGATTCAGTGCAACTATGTCTGGAGCTGCATCCTGCAGGTCCGACTCTGGAACACCGGTGTTCATGTCACCTGCGTGCAAGAAAAGAGTGTTGGGATTCTCCGCTCTAGCCTGGTTGACCAGAGTGGCTACGGCCGCAAGCCCGCCGAACTCGCCCTCTGGCCAAATGTGTCCATGAGTGTCGTTGATATGGACAATTGTAAGTCTCTGAGCCATGACAAATACGGCCATGACTAACAGTAGGGTAATCAAAAGAACTTTTTTCATACTTCTACCTCCTTATAGAATATCGGTGATTTCTCCAATTAACTCGAAATCGAAGTGCCTATCTCCTTCACTTATATGGTAATTGATTATTTCTATTTCTGCACAGTTTGAAGAGACAGTTCTTGAGCTTTTTGTAACCAGGAAACCGTTGAGTTCCGTTTCGGCCGGCTCTGCAAGATACAACGATTTCACAGTGAGAGCCAGTCTGAAATACCAAGAACCAAGGCGCCTCGCATTCATTATTGTCTCTAGGGGAACAAGCGATGTAACAATTGTCGTACAGATTATCAGTATAGCTATCAACAACGAAAAATAAGCTACTCCTTTGCCTTTACTCTCTGGGCGAGATGGTCTTGCCGCCTGCCACATCTCCCTCGAAGTCCTCCTCTCTAACGTGATTAAGAACTGCGCTGTTTCTACCTATCTTAAGATTCTCGGGAATGATTACGTCCGATCCGACAACGACAATACCCGAATCATATATGTGTGGTTGAGATTCGTGTGGCACTTCGTCTCCATAACCAACAACCACCCCATCTCTAACTGTCGTTCTCTCTCCAATTATCCCCTTGTCTATGACCACATTGCTTCCAATTTTGGAGTTTGTCATAATCACAGAATTCTTAACAACCGAACCTTCTCCGATCTGCACGCCTTGGAAGATAACTGAATTCTCTACTCGACCGTAAATCTCTGCCCCTTCGTTAATCAGGGAATTTCTGACATGAGAACTGGTTCCGACGTAAGCAGGGAGATACTCTTCCGTTTGGGTGTAAAACCTCCAGGAAGGATCGTGGAGGTTCAGTGGCGGAATAGGCCGTGTTAGCTCTATGTTTGCTTCCCAGAGAGATTCGATCGTACCGACGTCTCTCCAGTATCCTTCGAAGACGAAAGCGAAAAGCCTTCCAGCGTTATCATGTACGATCTTCGGCAAGATGTTCTTCCCGAAATCATTGTCACTCTCGGGATCCTTTTCATCTTCGATTAACCTTTCTCTAAGGAACTTCCAGTCAAAGACATAAATCCCAAGAGAGGCAAGATCCGACTTCGGTTGTTCAGGCTTCTCCTGAAAGTCGACTATTTTGTTTTCAAAATCCGTTATCATCATGCCAAATCTATTAGCTTCAGACAGCGGAACACGCATACATGCTACTGTTCCCGTGGCACCTTTCGAGAGATGATAATCGATCATTTCGTTGTAATCCATAGAGTAGATGTGGTCGCCAGAAAGGACTACAACAATTTCTGGGTCGTAATCATCGACAAAATCAATATTCTGGAATACGGCATTTGCCGTTCCCTTATACCAGTTTGAATCTCCCTGAGCGATGAACGGCGGGAGAATGACTACCCCCCCATCCTTTCTGTCAAGATCCCAGGGACGACCTATTCCGATATGCCTGGAGAGAATGTGAGGCCTGTATTGAGTAAGCACACCAACTGCGTAGATTCCAGAATTCACGCAGTTACTAAGTGCAAAGTCGATTATCCTGTACTTGCCTCCAAAAGGCACCGCCGGTTTTGCAACCTCATCGGTTAGTAATCCCAGTCTTGTACCCTGTCCGCCAGCTAGAATCAATGCTACTACTTTTTTGGCCATACAATCACCCGCCCTATATTACGCCGTGTTTTTCGATCACTGTGGGCTCTTCGCTCTCACCAACGAAACTTCTCCCAAGCCTAACTGTGCAGTACTTGTCCATAATTACGTTTTCTATGTAAGCGCCTTCTTCGACGAGGCAGCCCTCAAGGAGAACTGAGTTCTTAACGGTTGCCCCTGCCATAACTCTAGTATCTCTGAACAAGACTGAATCTTCGATTCTTCCTCCAATTACGCATCCATCTGCAATGACTGAGTTGTTCATAGATGCCGTTCCGGTGATCTTCGGAGGTGGAAGATCCTTTAGTTTCGTAAATACTCTACCGTTCTCGTAAAACAACTCTCGTCTGATCTGAGGATCCAGGATATCGAGATTTGTCTTGAAATAGCATTTCTTGCTCTGCTTGATATCCCGCCAATACCCGTTGTATCTGTACTCTCTAACATTTAGCGAAGAGAGATTAGGAGAGATAATACCCTTAACAAGCTCGTTATAGCCGTTGGGAACCGCTGAGTAGAGAAGTTCTCGCAGGAGGAACTTGTTTACGAAGTAAACACCAAGAGCAACGCAGTCTCCCTCATCAGGGTTCTCAGAGGCATTTTCCTTCTCTATCCACTTTATTACTCTTCCGTTCTTGCATATGACTCTATCCATACCTTTCATACCACATTCACCATTCTTGTTTCCTGTTAGGACGGTTATGTCGGCCACCGTATCGAGATGATACCTGAATATCTTGGTAAGGTCAGTCTTGAAAATATGATCTCCAGAACCAATCAGTACCGAGTCTTCGTTCCCTCTCCGAAGTATGTCTATGTTCTGGAACAGAGCATCTGCAGTTCCCTTGTATCCCATGGAAGGATTATACGGTGAGTAGTAAGGCTGCAGAATGAAAAGACCGCCCTGTTTCCTGTCAAGATCCCATTCTTTACCGGAACCTATGTGGTCCATTAGGCTTCTAGGGCTGTATTGAGTAATAATGCCAACCTTCGATACCCCGGCATTGATCATATTACTGAGCGTGAAATCGATGGACCTGTACTTTCCGAAAACCGGTAGTGCGGCACTTGTACGAACTTGCGTAAGGGAACTCAAGTACTCACCTCGTCCACCTGCCAGGATTATTCCGAGAACTTTCATATGATCACCGCATTCCAGGTCTGGATGCGATCTTCCTCCCTTCATCTCGAATTTGTTAGTCAGTACTCCATTAATGGTAAATTGGTCATGAGAGAGACCCCGGGTAAAGACAACTCGCCTACGCCGTCCAGATAACTCTGCATAAAGTGGACAGCCTTGTCGAAGGCATCGCTGTAAAGTTCTTCAAAGGTCTTTTTACTCTCCCATCCAGCTATACTGTGAAACCAAGGTTTCATTTCCAGATTCAGCGGATCTGTATGAGTGTCTTTGAAAAAAGCCTCTTCCGGAGAGCCTTCCTTGATGCTGAATCTCTTGAGAATGATGCCCAGTCTGGAACGACCGTATATCCCCGCGAAATACTCGTTCATAGAGTTTATTGCCTTCTGGATAGAACAACCTTTCACTCCGTAGTACTCCTCAGCAATCGCTCTGTAAAGATCTTCTAGAGCTTCAGGTAGAGACTTGGAAAACTCGGCAGTCGGATCAAGGTCAAGAATAACTGCCTCTACTCTGTTCTTCAGTATTACTTTGTCTATCATTGTCTCAAGCTGCCGATACTTATATCCATTTCCTGCACGGGCGACAATATAATGATTAACGGTTGCATCGAGAAAGTAATGGCATATCACCCCGAGAGAGTAGAAGCGAGAGATCTCTTCGGCTCTTCTGCAGACCTCTTCGGCAAAATCATCACATCTCAGCGTATGAGAAAATCTCCAGAGAGAAAACTCCGGGTCTTCTCTTGAGCAATACTGTCCAGGATCAGTAAAGAGGCACCCAAGATTGAACTCCTCTCTTTTGTCGGCTTCAAGATCGAGTCCTATTTCTTCCAGAACATCTTTTCCATACATGATATGAGTCCAGAAGCCGGGCAAAAAACTCACTCCTTCTCTACGAAGCCCCACAGACACTTCAAATAAAGGCTTTCAGGAACCTCCAAAAGCCACGGATGATCAGGTGACTGCAGAGTGATCGCCAAATGCGAAAACCTCAAGCCTCTTCTTTCTGTTGATCTTCTTACAGACTCTACTAGATGCTCAATCCCAATATTGTAGGCGCAAGTGCAGAGGCCGAGGATTCCCCCATCCTTCATTAACGGTAGCGTGCTCTCTACTAGCTTTCTGAAAAGTGAAATTCCATGCGGAAGCTCTTTCTTATGCTTAACAAAGGATGGCGGATCCAATACTACTATATCAAAATAGTCATTCTTTTCAAATTCATTAAGGAAGGCAAGAACATCGCTCTGGACTAACTGCAGCCGGTTATCCACCTTGTTCACTACGGAGTTCAGTCTTGCCCTTTCTAGATCTTCTTCCGACTTGTCAACACAAATCGCCTCTGCTCCGGAGAATGCCATGTTGAGTCCAAAGCCGCCCGTAAAAGAGAAGAGATCTAGCCCCTTTTGAAGCGACAGCTCCTTAGTAATCTTTCTGCAGAATGCTCTGGAGTCTCTTTGGTCAAAGAAGAATCCGGTCTTCTGGCTGTTCTTGACATCTACAAGAAATCTTAGGCCGTTTTCCTCAATTTCGATTGAGTCCGGTACTTTCCCGCAAAGCAGGCCGGTGTTTCTCTCAATTCTGTCGTCCACCCCCATCTCAAAGTCGCTGCGTTCGTAGATTCCCATCGGGCTCAGAAGATCTGAAAGAAGGGTGACGATCATTTGCTTTCTTTCCTGCATGATCAGATTTCTGAACTGCACTGCTAAAAAATCGCCGTATCTGTCAACTACAAGTCCAGGAAGTCTATCCCCCTCGCCATGGATAAGCCTGTAGTAAGGTGTATCGAACAGCCTGTCTCTTTTCTGCAAGGATTTATTCAGAAGCTTTCTGAAGAAAGCCTCTCCCAGTTCTTCATCATGATTAGTTAGAACCATTATCGACCTCGTTGAACCAGGGTTGAAGAAGCCTTTCCCCAGGAACTCGTAAGTAGAAGAGAAGACATTGACTTCGCTTACTCTATCTGCAGAGCCTTCAAGAGAGAGGATTTCATCTTTGAAGATCCACGGGTAAGAATTCAACACCTTTCCTTCCTTTCCTTTTTTTATTTGCGCAATTAGCATCAGAGCTGCCCTTCAATCAACAGAGAATAGTCAAGAATCTCAGTTTTGTCAAAGAAGATATTCGTTTCGCGAATTGCACTTTCAATACTGTCTGAAGCGTGGATGAGGTTCTTTCTGACGGAGACGCCGAACCTTCCACGAATACTTCCCGGGTCTGCCTGGACGGGATCGGTCTTTCCGATGAGGATTCTCAATCTCTGAACGGCATCCTCACCTTCAAGAACTATTGCCACAACTGGGCCAGATTGTATGAAACCGAGCAAAGGTTCGTAGAAGTCTTTCCCGGCATGCTCCCTGTATAGTTCTCTAGCTTTAGATTCTGAAATCATAAGCATTTTGAGAGCTAATATCTTAAGACCTTTTTCCTCGATTCTTCTGATTATCTCTCCTACGAGGCCTCGCTGAATAGCGTTTGGCTTCAGATAAGCAAATGTTCTCTCCATAATACTTCCCTCCAATCAAATTCGTCATTCATTGCTATAATTAAAACATGGAGTGGTTCAACGGAGTAGTTAGCGACAGACTTGCCCGATTCTTGGCTCGAAATTCGGGAATAAGCGTGACTTTGGTAGGCAGAGACAGCGAATACTTGAAGACTTCGGCTTTGTCATTGGTCGAGTCCGATCCAAAATGGAACAGAAAGAGATATATTGAAGATTTTCTTCTTATAGAGCCTGAGAAAGGGAACATCGGAATTGACAGAGTGCGGGATATTGAAGAGATGATGCTCCACAAGCCTTCGGGAGGCAAGAGAAAGTATGTATTGGTCCATCAATGTGAAAAGATGACAGATGAGAGTGCAAATGCCTTCCTAAAAATACTCGAAGAGCCTCCCTGTTTTGCAACGCTGATAATGACCACTACTTCATGGCAGTCTCTTCTTCCCACAGTAAGGAGCAGAACGGTCTCTGTCGTTGTTGATGTTCCTGAAGAACTGATAGGTAAATTGAGAGATAAGTATGGGAATAGCGTATCGAGAATCTACGCATGTGCGCGACAGAACTTCTCTGTTCTTCGGTTCTTTCTTGATCAGGAAGTCGAGTCCATAGACTGGGGTTCGATGGAGGTTCCTTCAGACCTCAACGGACTGGTTTCTGTACTGTCTGAGAGTGAAGTTAACGAGCCGATAGATATTGTTAGACGAAGAAGAGCATTTGCTGCTCTCTGCAGAAGCATCGTAGAATCTGACAAATTCTTCACAACCTTCAGAGAAATCTCGCCTCTATTCATTGGGCAGGGCTCATTTGAAAGATCGCGTGAGCTCGTTGAAGTAGCCAGAAGCATACTGAGAGATGTAGTAATTCTATCGGCAGATACTTCCAGTAACCCTGTTGTAAACCTCGATCTGATACAATGGCTAGTGAGTTTCGTGCCGGGAAAGGAGATCCTGGCAGATTTTGCTTGGTGTGACAGGTTCCTTAGACAGAGGACTTCATCTCAGAACTCGAATCTCGTTTCATTCAGAGCTCTGTACTCGGTTTCGAGGAGCCTCGTAAGAAGAGAAAACGGAGGTAATTAAGATGCCTGAAATATATGGAACTGTATATGGAGTCGAGTTTCACTCTGTTGGCAAGCTTTATCAGTACACATCTAGTGAACAGCTCCTAAAGCAGGGAGATCGTGTGCTTGCAATGAGTGAGTTCGGACTGGATGTGGGTAAGGTCATGTATGGACCAGTTGAGATTCGTATAGATGACTCAAAGGAAGAGCTGAAACCGATCGTTAGGGTAATGACTGATGAAGACTGGGAGACTCATGCAAAGAACAAGGAAGAGGCCGAAGCTGCTATGAATACCTGCCAGGAGCTGATAAAAAAGCACTCGCTTCCTATGAGATTGCTCGAGGCGAGATATATGTTTGATCGCTCAAGAATAGTCTTCTATTTTGGTGCCGACAGCAGGGTCGATTTCAGAGAGTTGGTGAAGGATCTTGCCAGGGCATTCAGAACGAGGATAGAGCTCAGGCAAGTTGGAATAAGAGATGAAGTTAAAATGACCGGCAGCCTCGGGTTGTGCGGCATGACAGCTTGCTGCGTCCGCTTCTTGAGACAGTTTGAGAGTATAACGCTCAAGCATGCGAAGAAGCAGCAATTGTTGATAAACCCTGCAAAGATATCCGGTAGGTGCGGAAGACTGCTTTGCTGTCTATCCTATGAACACGAGCTCTATGAAAATGAGTTATTGGATATCCCTGATGAAGGGTCTCTTGTCGACTATGAAGGAAAGACTTGCAAGGTTCTGACGGTGAACATCTTCATGAAAGTGATCACCCTGGTTGCAGATGACGGCCAGATGCTCAAGGTTCAGTTTGATGACTTTAGAATGAGCCAGAGATCTATTATTCAGGACACAAATCCCGATGAGCTAATAAAGAATAGAGACGAGGATATTTCGATTGACGGTTGAAGTGTGAATGGAGGTTGGATATGGCGCGTTTGCTGACGAAAGATGAGATTAAGAGACTAGAAAACCTTGGAAGAGTGTGCAGGGGAGACATCATAAAGATGACCACAGTTGCGAATTCCGGTCATCCGGGCGGTTCAATGTCATCGATAGACATATTCCTATCCGTTTATGATTTTGCAGAGAAAGATCCGAAGAACCCCTACGATCCCGAACGCGATAGGGTTGTTGTAAGCCACGGTCATACATCTCCCGGGGTATATGCGACACTTGGGAGATTGGGTTTTATAGACATTGACGAGGCAATTGCCGGATTCAGGCATCCCGGATCGATATTCGAGGGTCACATCACAAGAGGGATTCCTGGCGTAGAATGGACTACAGGAAATCTTGGACAGGGGTTGTCCGTAGGTGTTGGCATGGCCCTTGCTTCGAAAATCAGAGGGAAAAACAACAGGGTGATAGTAGCCATGAGTGATGCCGAACAGGCAAAAGGTCAGGTGGCGGAGGCAAGAAGAACGGCCAAGAAATACGAGCTCAATAACCTTGTTGTTGTTGTCGACTACAATGATGCTCAGATCTCCGGAAAAGCGAGCGACATAATGTACGTGGACATTAAGGCAAACTATCTCGCTGATGGATGGAAGGTTATAGAGGTCGACGGCCACGACTATGCCGAGCTCAATGAAGCTCTCGTGGAAGCGTTCGATTCAAAAATCCCCGCAGTCATAATTGGCAGAACAGTTATGGGAAAAGGTGTTTCCTTCATGGAGGGTGATGTTTCGTATCACGGCAAACCGCTGGATATGGAGAAGGCCGCCTCTGCGCTTGCCGAGCTTGGCCTTGAAAGTGATATCGAAAGATATGTCGAAATGAGGAAGGAGCTTCCTTCTTATCATGAACATGTGCGCCCCATAGACGAAGTGGTAAGACCGGTCACGGGAGATTCGATAGTTTATCCTGTTGACAAGAAGACCGACAACAGATCGGCCTTTGGAAGGGCTCTCGCAGATATTGGAAAGCTGAACAAGGGAAAAGTTCCGATGATGGTTGTTGATTGTGATTTGAAACCCTCAACGAAGGTAAACGAGTTTGAGAAGGTCTGGCCGGAGAACTTCGTTCAGATTGGAGTTCAGGAACATAATGCGGCAACGCTTGCCGGTGCTGCGTCCGTATGTGGTGTGCTTACTTTCTTTGCAGACTTTGGAGTCTTTGGAATCGATGAAACCTACAATCAGCAACGGCTGAACGACATAAACAAAGCAAACGTCAAAGTTGGGGTGACCCATGTAGGAATAGACGTGGGAGAAGATGGAAAGACTCACCACTGTATTGATTACATTGGGGCCTTGAGGAATCTATTTGGCTTCAAGCTGATCGTACCGGCAGATCCAAATCAGACGGACAAAGCTGTAAGGTATGTGAGCGCGACTGAAGGAAACTTCGTCATCGCAATGGGAAGATCTACTATGAATCCAATTTCCGATGAGAATGGAAGAGCTTTCTTCGGCGATGGATACAAGTTTGAATATGGCAAGGTCGATGTTGTCAGGAAAGGAAAGGGTGTAACCATAGTTACGACCGGTCAGGTAACCCATAAGGCCGTTGAGGCTGCAGATAAGCTCAGGTCAGAGGGAATAGAAGTCACGGTTCTTAACGTCAGCTGCCCTCTAGAAGCGGATTTCGATAGCGTCAAAGAACACTTGTCCAAAGTCGTTATAACCGCAGAAGATCACAATGTGGAGAGTGGATTAGGCACGATTCTATCGGACTATTTGATCGACTCGAAGATAATGCCTGAGAGATTTGAGAAGCTTGGTGTAGAGAGATATATGTTCTCCGGTGATAATGAGCTGCTATTCGATCTCTGCGGTCTTTCGAGCGGCAAAATGGTTGAGAAGATCAGGAGAATTGCCCGGTAATGCTAAGCGTCGAGGAAGAAAAGCAAGTAAATGAGTTTTGCAGAATAAACGGAATTGAAGCAAACAGAGAGCTCGCTTTCAGGGCTCTCTGCCATTCCTCGTTCACCAACGAGCTCGCGCAGAACGGAGAGAGGATTCTGGAGTCAAACGAAAGGATGGAGTTTCTCGGAGATGCGGTTCTTGAACTGTCACTTGCGAAAACGCTGTTTGATGAATACTCATTGTCTGAAGGCGACATGTCGAAAATCAGGGCGATGGTTGGAAGCGAAAAAGTACTTTCCGATGTCGCAAGATTCATGAGGATAGGAGACTTCGTCTTTCTGGGAAAAGGAGAGAGGCAAATGGGTGGGTCTGATCGAGATTCTATTCTCGCAGATACGTTTGAGGCCGTTCTTGCTGCAGTCTTCTTGACAAGTGGATTTGAAGCCTCGGTCAGTTTTGTTCAGTCAAAGCTTTGCGACTATATTGATCAGGCGGTCAACGGCGAGTTGATTCTTGATTACAAGACCTCACTTCAGGAGTTAACCCAAGCTCGTTTCAGTTCTAGACCATCATATGAAACGATTTTGGACGAAGGACCACCTCAGGACAAGTGGTTCAAAGTCGGTGTTTTCTTGGATGGAAAGATTGTCGGTGAAGGAGAGGGTAGGACGAAGAAAGCGGCAGAACAGCTTGCCGCGAAGCACGCTCTTGAAGCTCTTCGTAAAGGGCTCGATAAGGCAGGTGCTGAGAAGTGAAGTACAGACATTTAGTCTCTTTTGTTTCAGAAGAAGAAAGCGACTTGATTGAGGGAATCAGCTGGAATGAAGGATTCTCTAATCTCTTCTTCGAGAAGACCGTCGACTCTGGAATTGCTCTGCATGTACTTCTTGAAGAAGGGGAGGAACTACCTTACTTCCTAAGTAAGATGGAGTTCTCCGATCTAGGGTTCACCGAACAAAAGGATTGGTTCGAGAAATGGAAAGAGACTCTGGTACCGTTCGAGCTCTGCAAAAGCGTTGAAGTCCTTCCTCTTGAGGAAGAGGAAAAAGTGGTCGATCCGAATAAGATCGGAATTATACCGGGAATGGCGTTTGGCACTGGCCTTCATGAGTCAACAAAGCTGGCTGCCTCTCTTCTTGTTGAAGCCGTTGTCAGAGGCTCTAGAGTTCTTGACGTGGGTTGCGGCACAGGTATCCTCTCGGCAATTGCTGCGAAGAAGGGCGCATCACAGGTCGTGGCGCTCGACATAGACGAGCACTCGGTAGAGAAGACCAATGAGACAGCAAGGATAAATGATGTGTATATAGATGCAAGACAATCGGAATTTCTCTCCTCTGTAAAACCCGAAGAGCGTTTTGACATAATTGTCTCGAATATGATTGTAGAGCTCTTGAGAGAATTTGTTCTTGACCTAGAGAGATTTCTAGATGAACACGGCACCGTAATCCTCTCGGGAATTTACAAAGACAAGTTCAGTGAGATTGGAAACCTTATTGAAGGAACCTTTCTTATAGAGAGCAGCAGGGAAGACGGAGATTGGAAAGCGATAAAATTGAGAAGAAAATAGTCTCTCTTCAACTAGGAAGAGAACTGAAGAACGACTTCAGAGTAGCCAGAGTCTGCGAATGGGGATTTCCGCAAGTTATTGAGTCCTCCCTCATTTCTTATGGAAAGCCCTTCCCGACACTTTTCTGGTTGAGCTGCCCCTTTTTGAAGGAGAAAGTCTCCCGTCTTGAGAGCGGGGGAATGATAACTGAATTCGAGAAGAGAATCGAACGTGACGGCGTTTTTGCAGACGAGTATCTCAAAGCCCATGAAGAAACCACGTTGATCAAAAAGAGAATCCTCGGTCGGTGCACTCTATCTGAATCGCAGAAGTTGCTGCTGCTTGGTAGAGGTATTGGAGGGATAAGAAATCTGAAAATGGTTAAGTGTCTTCACCTGCAGTTGGCTAACTTTCTTGGAGGTGTGAACAACCCCATTGGACGAGAAGTATGGAGTCTCTTAGAAAGAACCCGTTGTTCATCTGAGAGAGTCATTTGCAGAGAGTTGTTGAACCGAAATGAATGAACAAATACTGAACAAGGCTTCACAGCTTCCGGAAGAACCCGGAGTTTATATCTTCAAGGACGAAAAGAATGCAATAATCTACGTAGGAAAGGCAAAGAAGCTGAAGAGGAGAGTCCTCTCATACTTCAGAGAGTCGACGTGGTCTCAGAACGAAAAGGCCAGACTCATCGCCGAAGAGTCGGAGGATCTGGACTTCATAATGGTCACATCCGAAAGAGAGGCTCTGCTTCTCGAGGCCAACTTAATCTTCAGTAAAAAGCCGAAGTACAATGTATTTCTGAAGGATTCGCGTACTTATCCATACATATACATCTCCGCTGAGGAGTATCCTTATATTGCGATCACGCGAACAAAGGAGCTCGAAGGCACTTATTTTGGTCCATACACGAGCGCCGGACTTGTCAGAAAGCTACTCGAATTCCTACAGAAAGTCTTCAAGATTCGCACATGCACATATGATCTCGGCAGGATAAAGAGACCCTGCTTTCTATATCATCTGAAAATGTGTTCGGCACCTTGCGTTGAAAAGGTCTCTCCTGAAGAGTATCAAGAGCAGCTTTCTGCGCTAACCGAATTCCTTGAAGGGGACACGATAAAAGTTAGAGAAGCTCTCCTCAAGAGGATGACTGTATTGTCGGAGGCTCTTCAGTTCGAAAGGGCGGCAGAAATAAGGGACATTCTGTCGTCGATGGATGACCTTTACGCCTTTCAGGGGGTTGAAGCCCCGCTAGATTTGAAGGCAGACATATTGGCCGTTTCGGCCGGGCTCGCTGCCCTGCTGCAGGTAAGGGGAGGAATGCTCTTGGGAAAGCTGGTTTTCGACTTCCCGGATGGTACTCCTATGGATTTCATTACCCAGTTTTACTACGCCAAGAAGAACAGAATTCCAAAGTCTTTAATCGTAACCGGTCTGAAGAAAAAAGATGTGAGGCAATTCAGAAGAGATTTTGATTACATTGGAGATCCCCGTGATGAGCAGGAAGAGAGACTTCTGAGTATCGCCTTCAAGAATATCGACGAAGAGCTGAAGATAAGACTGAATGCGGCTCATTCGCTGCGACAGGCTCAGCAGATACTTGGACTGAAGAGATTTCCCTCGAGAATCGAGGGAATCGATATCTCTCATACACAAGGTCTCTACACAGTCGCTTCAGTAGTAGTTTTCGATAACGGTAAGCCGAACAAGTCGGAGTACAGAAGGTACAGAATAAGCGAGCTTGAAGAACCAAATGATTTCGAAGCAATGGCAACCGTAGTCAAACGGCGATACACAAAGTACCCTCTCCCCGATCTTCTGCTTATAGACGGAGGAGAACCTCAGTTGAGAGCAGTTGAGAAGGCATTTGCAGAGATAGGGATCGAAGAATACGAGATAGTTGGACTCGCAAAGGAGTTCAACGAGCTTGTGTTTCTTGATAATCGCGACAGAGTAAGACTCAAAGAAGAACATCCGGTGTTGAGAATGATCATCTCTATAGATAATGAGGCGCATCGATTCGCAGTTAACTATCACAGAGTTCTGAGGGAGAGGAGATTTCTAACTTCGAAGATAGATGATATTCCAGGAATAGGACCCAAAAGAAAGAAGGCACTCTTGAAGGCCTTTGGAAGCATCAAAGGAATCTCAAAGGCCTCTGAAGATGACCTCCGCTCTGTCTTGAAAAACAGTAAGGCGGTTGAAGCCGTAACGAGATGGGCTAGTGAAAAAAGTGGAGACTAAGCTCCACTTTCATCTCTTATCGGCAGGACAATTATTACTGAACTTTCTCTTTTAGCTCTTTGCCAGGTCTGAATTTCGGAACCTTCCCGCCAGGAATCTCGATAGCTTCCTTCGTTCTCGGGTTGACACCCATCCTGGGCTTTCGCATGGTAACTTCAAACGTTCCGAAACCTATTAGCTTAACTTCCTGGTTCTTTGAGAGTTCTTCCCCTACCACGCCGATAAAACTATCAACTACGTCTCCGACAAGTTTCTTGGTTGCTCCAGTTCTTTGTGCAAGAACAGCGATAAGTTCTTTCTTATTCACAGGTACACCCCCTAGCTAGAATTCAGATCACAACCAAATTCTAACATTTTCTAATTGACTTCTGCAACATAGAATCATCTGAAACCGTTTGACGAAAAGGATTTCAACAAGTCAATGCTCTACAATGCCTTATGGGCGCAGGTTGTCGAAGTTGAGCACGTCCTTATGCGCCTCGATTGTGCTAGTGTAAGAAGAGAGGTCTAGAACGCCATTCCCGCTCAGAGTGAACACAATAACCTTCTCTTCTCTGTTTTTCCTTGCCTCAATTGCTCTTCGAACAGCACCTGCAATTGCATGGGTTGACTCCGGTGCGGGAACAATACCCTCCGTTGTAGCGAAGAGAAGACCTGCTTTGAAAGTCTCTTCTTGAGGGAAAGCTTCCGGAGTGACAATGCCTTCTTTCACTAATCGCGACACGAGAGGAGCCGCACCGTGATATCTGAGACCACCGGCATGAATTGCGGGTGGAACAAACTCTCTCCCAAGCGTATACATCTTCAGCAGCGGCGTGAATCCAGCAGTGTCTCCGCTGTCGTACCGATACTCGCCTTTAGAAAGCGTAGGACATGATTCTGGCTCGCAGGCAACGAACTCAATTTTCTCTCCTTCGAATACCCTCTTCACAAACGGCAAGATTGATCCGCCGAAGTTTGACCCGCCACCGTGACAGCCAAGAATCGATGAAGGCTTTTCGCCGAGGATCTCCAGCTGCTTTTCAATTTCCAGACCAATCACTGTCTGATGAAGAAGAACATGATCGAGAACACTTCCGAGAGAGTACTTTTTCGTCTTAGAATTCAGAACGATTTCGATAGCCTCGCTAATTGCCATTCCCAAGGAACCTGAGAAATTCTTCCTGTCTTTGAGGAACTTCCTTCCGCTTTCGGTGTGTTCACCAGGGCTCGGCTCAACCTCTCCATTAAACATTCTCATCATGTGCTGTCTCATTGGCTTCGACTGGAAACTGTTTCTCACCATGAAGACTCTTACCGTCAAACCGAATTTCCTGCCCGCATACGAGAGGGCGCTACCCCACTGTCCAGCCCCCGTTTCCGTAGTTAGCTCGGTTATTCCATCGGCCTTGTTGTAATAAGCCTGCGCTATTGCCGTATTCGTTTTGTGACTTCCGGTCGGGGAGTTGCCTTCATACTTGTAGTATATCCTCGCTGGAGTGTTGAGATACTCTTCGAGAAAGGTCGCCCTTATAAGTGGACTGGGGCGGAATACCACATACTCATCCAGAACGGGCTCAGGAATAGGGACGAACCTTTCTTCACTCATTTCCTGCTCAACAATCGACTTCGGGAAGATCGCCATCATATCTGCAGGATCGATCACCTCATTGGTTGCCGGATTCAAAGGCGGATCCATCTTGAATGGTAAGTCAGCCTTTATGTTATACCAGCTTCGTGGAAGCTCCTCCGACTTCAAATTCACAATAATTCTTTTCTTCATGCCAATATACCTCCTCAAAAGTAAAGGGGCTCTCAACTATGAGAGCCCCTTCAATATGGGTTTACCCTAGTAGCGAAAGGCTAACCCCCACCGAAGGGGCAGCTCCACCACCAGAACATATTCAGTTTATTTAGAAATTGATTGACAACCATAATAATCCCTCGCTGAATTAGCTTAACCAAATATACTACTTCGGTATGTTACAAGTCAAGCAGAGGTCTCTTGAGTAGATTTAATTATGATGCATTACGTAGGCCGACCGAATTCCACCATTGACCGGGCACGTATTGTGACTTTACCGGAGTCATATAGCATCTGCCATCGACGTTCCTCAAATCGTAGGCTGATGGGACAACACCGGCAACCCCTACCCGGCCGGCCATGAGGAAGACAAAGTAAAGGCAAATGATCGAAAGCGAGAGATATTTCAACTCTTTGAGGTTCAGGGGTATCCTTCTTCCAGACAAACCGTGCTGATCGCCATCATGGTACAGTAGCATTATGAAATAAACGGAATGAAAAATAGCTTTCATCTTCGGTCACAACCATATTCATCCCTTGTTTGTCTACTATTCCTCACTTACTTGTCTTACTCCCCTGGGGGTCACCAAAGACCTCTGCTCTCGTCGAATAAAGGAGAACCAACAATTCGTAACCTTTGAGTCTGGAATGGTTCTTTCTAAAGAAAAGCGCGAGACAGCCTGAAAGGAGTGGTTGTTCAAGGATGATCAGTTGTAAAGTCTGCAAATACCATTTCTCAATTCCGCCTTTGATGTGCTAGATTGTGAAATATAGGTACTTTTTATGTTAAATGAAAGGATTGCTGACTATGAAGAAGTTTGTGGCCGCAGCTATTCAATTTGAAGCAGAACCAATGAGGGTGGCAAGGAATCTGGAAGCTGCATATCGCTGGATAACCAGGTGCAAACAAGAAACGGGAGCCTCGCTGATAGTTCTGCCTGAAAGCTTTACTACGGGTTTCACCCCGCTCGGAAACGCAAATTCGCTTTGGGATACCGTGGAACCAATTCCCGGCCGTCTTACACATGAGGGAGTGAAGTGGGCTCGTGAATTTGGGATATATTTGTGTTTCCCCACCTATGAACGCGGAAGAGAGCGAGGGGTTATATACAACAGCGCTGCTATTCTCGGCCCCGAGGGAATTCTAGGAGTATACAGGAAGACACATCCTTTCCCCACGGAGAGACTGTCGGCGGGAGGTTGGACAACTCCTGGAGTCGATCCGTTAGTTGTTTCGACACCCATTGGCAACATCGGTGTGGTGATCTGCTATGATGGGGACTTTCCCGAGTTGGCAAGAGTTACGGCTCTTAAGGGGGCGGAAGTAATCTGCAGGCCCTCGGCATTTATGAGATCCTTTGATCAATGGGAGCTCACGAACAGGGCGAGGGCGTATGACAATCATGTTTACTGGGTTGCTTCGAATCTCGTTGGCAAGGACGCAAGCGGAGCGAATTTCTTCGGCTCGTCAATGATAGTCCACCCTTCTGGAGCAAAGCTAGTTCAGGCTTCAGGGTGTGAAGAATTCGTTTCTGCCGAACTCGATGAGGATCCGATTAAGAAGATAGTTCCTGGGACGTCTAGAGACCAGATCTTCGACCACATAGAAGACAGAAACCTAGATTCGTACAGGGATATTCTTGCTGAAGGAAAAAGCGTGTTTGAACCTTCAAAACGAATTCCGTACAGGAGGAGATAATTTTGGGTAAACCCCTTGAAGGGCTTTTCGTATTAGATCTTACCCGTGTTCTAGCGGGACCGTTTTGTACGATGCTGCTCTGCGACATGGGCGCAGCTGTTGTCAAAGTTGAACGACCCGATGGGGGCGACGATTCGAGATCATTCAGCCCCTTTGTTGGTGAAGAAAGCGCTTATTTCATGAGTATAAACAGAGGAAAGAAGAGCATTACTCTCAATTTGAAGACCGAGGAGGGAAAGAAGCTTCTCGAAAGGCTGATCGAGAGATCCGATGTTCTGGTCGAGAATTTCAGACCGGGCGTTTTCGAAAGGCTGGGCTTCTCCGCCGAAAGGCTGAAAGAGATGAATCCGAGGCTCATATATACTTGTTCTTCGGGCTTCGGGCACTCCGGTCCCATGAGCCAGAGAACAGCCTATGATTTGATCATACAGGGATTGAGTGGAATCATGAGTATAACCGGTCCCGATGAACAGTATCCAACGAAGGTAGGAAGCTCCATTGCAGACATATTTTGTGGAACATTTGCGTGTATAGGAATACTTGCGGCACTTCAGAGTCGAAACAGCACGGGGTCTGGACAAAAAGTGGATGTTGCTATGCTAGACAGTATGGTCGCTGTCTTGGAGAACGCAATAGCAAGATATGCGGCAACCGGAGAGATTCCGACTCCAATTGGAAACAGGCATCCATCAATTGCGCCATTTTCTTCCTTTGAGACTCTGGATGGAATGATAAACATAGCTGTGGGAAACGATGGCATCTGGAAGAAATTCTGCAAAGCTATCGAAAGAGCAGACATCTGCGAAGATCCGAGGTTTGCGAATAACCCGTCAAGGGTGAAGAATATCGATCAGTTGATGGAGATTATAGGAGTTCAGCTTAAGAAGAAAACATCCAAGGAATGGCTCGGCACCTTTGAGGCACTGGACATCCCCTCGGGCAAGATAAACAACGTCGCCGATCTTTTTGAAGACGAGCAGATCAAAGCAAGAGAGATGATTGTCGAGGTAACTCACAGGAATGGAACTGTGAAAATGCCTGGTGTGCCAATAAAGTTCTCTGAAACACCGGCGTCAATTTCCGGACCTGCGCCATTACTCGGTGAGCATAACGAAGAGATCTATTCGGGAATGCTGGGAATAAGTCTAGAGGAGATTGAAGAATTGCATGAAAAAGGGGTAATATGATTCTTCTTTATCCTTTTCAGAGAAGCGCAGATTGGGGAAACAAAGTCGAAAAGCTTACTGTAAGAAGTGCTTATAGAACGGCCTTGAACCTGATGGATCATTGCGGGAGAAGATACTCTGTCTTGCTCGACCCTGAGCACTATCTTCCAAGATCGTCATTAATTGAGGCATTTCCTCCCCTTGAGGTAGGTCAAGAGATTAGGGTCGGTATTGACGGTGCCTCTGTGGGCTTTGATCCATCTCAAATCGACGGTTTACGGGATAAGAAGCTGAGAGGCCTTTGGCTTGAATGGTTGGAGTTCATGGATGCAGAGGAGCTTAGCTACCTTCATGAAGCTATTGATGAACCGGAGAGATTGATAGGACTTGGACCGGGGTATACACCGGCAGGTGATGACTTTTTGGTTGGCTGGATAATGGCTCTCCGTTTCACGGGTAGAAAGAAGAGCTTGTTGACAATCGAAGGAGAGATGCTTGATCGAAAAACGAGCTGGTTCTCTTCAGAAATGATAAAGGATGCTCTTGAGGGTAGATTCTGGAAGAGAGGAATCGAAATGGTTTCAGCTATTGCAGACGGTGATGCAACCCGGGTACTTGAAAAGACAGACAGTATCACAAAATGGGGTCATCTGTCGGGAAAGGCATGGCTTGCCGGCCTTGCCTATGGACTTGAACTTGGTGAATGACCGTATTAGAGATATTGTTAGGCTTAATGGGAAAGACTAAGATAAATCGTTCTATCGGTATCGATAGGTTTCGGAATCAAGTCGGAGCAACGGGGATTTTCTTGTATTACCTTTGTTGCTTGTGGAGGTTCAAATGAAGAGAATCGAGGTCGTGAAAGGCGAATACTACGATAGCGTCACTCTGATGCTTGTGGCTAAGGAGCTTAAGAAGATTGAGGGAGTCACAGATGCTTCGCTGAATATGGCAACAGAGGCAAACATAACCATCATGAGAGCGGCCGGGTTCGAAGTAGACACGGGTTTGCTTTCACCCGACGATCTGCTGATCGGAATCGACTACGAAAGAGAAGGGATAGAGGACATCTTCGAAAGGGCCCGTTCCTATCTTGCCTCGCCTCCCTGGAAGAAGGAAGAGAAGGACACCGAGTATTCACCGGCAACTCTTCAGGGAGCTCTCTCTGTACTTCCCGAAAGCAATCTTGCTCTCATTTCTCTGCCCGGTAGATATGCAGCAGCAGAGGCTATGAAGGCCCTCAAGAACGGTTTGAACGTAATGCTTTACTCCGACAACGTCACAGTTGAAGATGAGATTGAACTTAAACGTTTCGCGGAGAACAACGATCTAATCGTAATGGGCCCGGATTGTGGTACAGCTGTTATCAATGGGAAAGGACTTGCCTTTTCTAACGTGTGCCCCACAGGTTCGGTTGGAATTGTGGCGGCATCAGGCACCGGTCTTCAAGAAGTCATGGTGCAGCTCTGCCGCCGGGATGTTGGCGTCAAGCATGGAATTGGAACCGGAGGCAGAGATGTGAAGAAGTCAGTTGGAGGAATATCATTCCTGAGAGGCATACGAGAACTGGCAAAAGATCCCGACATTTCGCTGATTGTAGCCATAGGGAAGCCTCCTGCGCCGGAAGTAAGAGAGAAGATTCTGGCTTGCCTCAAAGAAACACAAAAGAAGAGCGTGATTTGCTTTATGGGAGATGATCCTAGAAAAGATGAAGACAAACTCTTCTACACTACGGAACTTGAAGAGTGCGCAGTTGTGGCCGAGGCCCTTATAAAAGGCAGAGACGTTTCTATGGCTCGAGATAAGTTGAAGGCAGAGTACGTGAAGTTGGCCGAAAAGAGATCCGTAAGCGCGGTTCATGGAAAATATGTAAGAGGGCTTTTCACTGGCGGCACTCTCTGTTACGAAGCGCAGTATATAGCTCAGGCACACATAAATCCAATCTACGGAAATGCTCCGTTGAGGGAAGATCTCAAACTGGAGAACAGCTTGAAACCTGTCGGACACTCATTCATCGACTACGGCGAAGACGAGTTCACTCAAGGGAGATTACACCCCATGATAGACCCATCCTTCAGGGCCGAACAGGTGAAACAGCAATCTGAAGACCGTTCGGTAGCTGTCATCCTTTTCGATGTTGTCCTCGGGTATGGAAGTGCTGATAATCCTTCGTTCGATGTTGTTGAGGCAATCAAGTCTGTAAATAGAGAAACGAAACCGATATATATAGCTTATGTCTGCGGGACCGACGGGGATCCTCAAGATCTTGGCAGGCAGAGGACTCTGTTGGAGGAAGCAGGTGTTATAGTCTGCGAGAGCAATGCAAGAGCAGCTCTTCTGGCTGCCAGTTTAGTTTCGAGAAAGGAGCGTTGACTATGTCCTTCAAAGATCTACTCGATTATGGTCCGAAAGTAGTTAATCTTGGAATGGAAAGATTCTATCTCGATCTTCAGGATCAGGAGGTACCTGCAGTGAAGGTCAACTGGAGACCTCCTCTTGCGAAGAGCTCACTGATGGATAAATTGAGAAAGTTAAGAGGTGAGGAAGTTGAATAGTATTGAAACGGCAAACTCCATCGCATTTGAAAGGCTTCTGAAAGCCGAGCCCCATATTGTAGATCTCGGCATGGCAAAAGATGTTATTCCGGACTTCAAAGAGAAGATGATACTTCATGCAGGACCGCCAATAACCTGGGACAGAATGTCGGGACCTATGATAGGTGCCGTGACCGGCGCGATCCTTTATGAAGGCTGGGCCGAAACTCCGGAGAAAGCAAGGGAGTTTGCTTCGAAAGGAAATATCTCATTTGAACCTTGCCATCATCATAACGCTGTCGGCCCAATGGCAGGGATAATATCCCCTAACCTGCCGGTTTGGATCATTGAGGAAAAGAATTCTGGAAAGAGGAGCTATGCAACGCTGAACGAGGGACTCGGTAAGGTCTTGCGAATGGGAGCGTTCAGTGAAGAGGTTATTGAGAGACTGAACTGGATGCGAGAAGTTCTGTATCCTGTCTTGAGAAGCGGGGTCCGGAAATTCGTGAGCGATAACGGGGGTCTTAACCTTAAGAGTCTTATATCTCAGTCTCTACACATGGGGGATGAGCTTCATAACCGAAACAGGGCAGCTACTTCACTTCTCATTCGTACCCTCGTACCTTCTATGATTGATGCGGAGGGGAGCAACCCTGATCTCTCCAGAGTTGTTAAATTTGTGGCGGGAAATGATCATTTCTTTCTTAATCCCGGTATGGCGGCGGCAAAGGTCTCGCTCGACAGTGTTGGTTACGTCGAAGGATCGAGTATGCTCACCATAATGGCTCGCAACGGTACAGACTTCGGGATCCAGGTCGCCGGAATGAAGAACAAATGGTTCACCTGCCAGGCGGCCTTGCCGGATGTCTTGCTCTTCCCTGGTTTCACAAGGGAGGATGTCAATCGAGACATAGGAGACAGTGCGATTATGGAGACTTACGGCTTAGGTGGTTTTGCCCTGGCTGCGGCCCCTGCGATCGTCCAGTTTGTTGGAGGTACGCCTCAAGATGCGGTGAACTACACAAAGGAGATGTATGAAATCTGTATAGGAGAAAACAAGCACTTCACAATTCCCGCACTGAACTTCCGTGGAACTCCCACAGGAATTGATCTAATCAGAGTTGTGGAGACAGGCATCACTCCTATCCTGGATACAGGCGCAGCTCACAGAGAGGCCGGTAAAGGGCAGGTGGGTGCCGGAATTGTTAGGATGCCTTCTGAAGCTTTTGTAAAGGCAGCGGAAGCGTTCGTCGAGAAATATTCCAAATAAAGGAGGAAGAGTATGATACCGAAAAACTGGGACAAGATCAAGATTTACGAGTTATCTCAACCGATCAGTCATCTGACACCACCATGGCCAACTTATGAGCCGCTTCAGATCAAATTCTTCAAGAGGTTGGCTCCAAACGGTGCGAACGGTCAACTTCTTACTCACTCTAACCATGTCGGGACCCATCTGGATGGTTCGCTGCACTTTTGCACTCATGGTAGAGACATCGCAAGCATACCTCTGGACGAACTCGTTGCGCCAGGAGTTATCGTTGATCTCTCGGACATTGCAGAGGATTACGGGATCTACACATCAAAGGACATAGAAGAAAGAGTGGAAGTAAGAGAAGGCGACATCCTTATCATCAACACAGGGTATCACAAGTACGCTTACGACCAGCCGGAGGCAGACGAAGTAAGATACATGATCAAACACCCTGGGCCGACAAGAGAGTTTGCCGAGTGGTGCAAAAAGAAGAAGATAAAGTGGATAGGAGTTGACTGCGGTTCTGCCGACCATCCAATGAATACAAAGATCCGTGACTGGATGCCTGTTCAGGCGAAAGAGTGTGACCGCTATATGCAGAAGAAGTATGGTAAGTCCCTTCAAGAGATCTTCCCCGACGAGGACTACCAGCTTATGCATGTGCTTCTCTTCCCATACGACATTATTCACGCCGAGAACGTTGGTGGAGAGATAGACAAAATATTGAACAAGAGAATGGTTATCGGGTGCTTCCCGTGGAGATTTGTCGGCGGAGAGTCTTGTATAAGTAGAATAGTTGCGTTCGACGAAGAGGAATAAATCCAAACGAAAGAGTGGCGATATGGATGCGTGACTTCGTTCTGGAAAGGCCGCGCTCACTTTCCGAGGTCCTGGATGCACTTGGACGTCATGGAAAGAATGCCATAATCAAGAGCGGCGGTACTGACGTTATTGTCTGGCTACATAAATCCATAAAGGAGCCGGACTATATAATCGACCTAACGGGAATCGAGCAGCTAAAAGGAATAACGATAAACGAGGACAATGTGGAAATCAGGGCGCTCGTGACTCTTAGTGAGATTATAGAAGACAGCTCAATGAAACGTTACTTCCCTGCGCTGGTGCAGGCTTGCAGGGCGCACTCGGATCCACTGATAAGGAATCGTGCAACCGTTATAGGCAACGTCTGTGCTGCGGTTCCTTCCGGAGATATGATAGCTCCTCTAGTATGCTATGACGCCAAAGTTGAAATCACAGGATCAAACGGCACCCGAAACGTCCCGGTATCCGAATTCATAATCGGACCCAAGAAGACCTCCCTGGCAGTCGACGAGGTTGTGACAGGAATAAGAATCGCCATACCCGTAGTTGAAACAAGTGGTTGCTATCTCAAAGCAATCAGAAGAGAGGCTCTGGATATAGCTCAGGCAGCCGTCTGTTGTACGCTCTTCAAGGGGGATAACAGGGAGTTCAGGATTGCCTTCTGTGCCGTATCTCCCAGACCGCTGAGAGCGACGGAGGCGGAAAAACTCCTCAATTCTTCCGGTAATATAGATGACGGGGTTATCAAACGAGCCGCAGAGCTTGCAGCTGGAGCTGTTGATCCCATTACGGACGTGAGAGCATCCAGAGAATACAGGATCGACATGATTGCCGAACTGACGAGCAGGGCGATTTCTTGTTGTCTGGAAGGTCCCGTGGAAGAAGGTGTTCGCAGATGAAAGACAAGCATGTAACTCTGACACTCAACGGCCGAAAAGCCACCTTGATAGTCGAGGACAGAACGACCCTTCTCAATGCTTTGAGAGAATACGGTGTTACAAGCCTGAAGCGAGGCTGCGAAGAGGGAGAGTGCGGAGCATGCACGGTTATCATAAATGGACTTCCTCAAAAGTCTTGTCTTGTCCTTGCGCGAGAAGCCGAGGGTGCGGAAGTGCTAACAGTAGAAGGGCTTGTCAAAAAAGGCAGGCTTCATCCGATTCAGCAGGCCTTCGTAGATGAAGGCGCAATACAGTGCGGTTACTGTACTCCGGGGATGGTCATGACAACCTATGCATTGCTCAAGAAGAATCCGTCTCCTTCTGAGGAAGAGATAAAAGAAGCTCTCTCGGGAAATATCTGCAGATGCACGGGTTATCTCTCGATTATCCGGGCGGTCAAGAAAAGTGCCGCCATTCTTTCCGGAAAGGTTAAAGGAGGTGAGTTGCGTGAAGACGATTAAGACAAAGACCGGAATTGGGAAGTGGTTGCCAAGAAAGTATGATCTCGAGAAGGCGGAGGGCACACTTCAATTTACCGATGACCTCAGGTTCGGTCCCGAACTGCTTCACGCAGCGGTCGTACGCTCTTCTGTAGCACACGGAGAGATTCTGAAAATCGATTATTCAGAGGCGCTGGAGATTCCCGGTGTACTTAAAGTCCTGATTGGAGAAGACTTTCCACATCACTTCGGTCTATATCTAAAGGATAGAACGCCCATGGCAATTGGGAGAGCAAGATATGTTGGAGAGCCCGTTGCGCTAGTTGTTGCCGAAACCGAGCAGGCCGCGAGAGAAGGGGTCAAGAAGGTTAAAGTAACATACAAAGAGCTCGAAGCTATCTTCGATCCGGTTAAGGCAGCTACCACAAATTCAGTGCTTGTTCATCCCGACCTCCACAAATACGAGCACGTAGACTTCATTACTCCTCAGCCAAATACCAATATTGCCAACTGGTTCAGGATAAGAAAAGGAGATACCGAAGCGGCCTTCAAGAATGCGGCTCACGTCTTTGAAGAGACGATTACGTGTCCTCAGATTGCTCATGGTTATATTGAAACGCTGTGCTCAATTTGCAAGCAAGATCCCGCATCTGGAGAGATAATGATCTGGACCTCGGCGCAGTCCGCCTTCACAGTAAGAGACATAATCGCCAAGGGGATAAAGTATCCACTGAACAAGATTCGGGTGATCGCGCCTCCGATAGGCGGCGGCTTCGGAGGGAAGGCAGGGATGACTATCGAGGCTCTCTGCCTTGCAGCAGCTATGGATGAGGATCTGAAAGGAAGGCCTGTAAAGCTTTTCATACCAAGAGAAGAAGTCCTCTTGACCTCGTGGGTCCGCCAGGGATTTGTGGCTAGAATCGAGCTTGCAGTCAGTGAAGACGGCCTGATGCAGGGTATACGCCACACATTCTGGTTTGACACGGGAATCTCTGCCGAATATGGAGCAAACCCGGTTAGAAGCGCCGGTTACACATCAATGGGAGCTTACAATATTCCGAACGTCTGGTCGGACTGCTATGCAGTTTACACAAACAAGCCATTTGGAGGTGCTTACAGAGGGTTCGGTTTGCCGGAGCTAATGAGCGCACTTGAAGTCGTGGTTGATATAGTCGCTCACAAACTGAACATAGATCCAGTTGAGTTCAGAAAGAAGAACCTTTTGAAGAAGGGGCAGACTACCTGTACCGGAATGCCAATGCATGACCATGCTCTCGACAAAATAATCGACAAGGTTGCAAAGAGCATAGATGTCCTCAAAGAAGAGCCTCCAATAAGAAAGGGCTGGAAGAGAGGGAAGGGAATCGCGCTGGCAATAAAGGCGCCTGCAATTCCCGCCGACGCTTCTTCATCAGCCATTGTCAAACTCAACGGAGACGGAACGGTTGAAGTTCTTGCCGCCACAATGGATATGGGTCAGGGAACGTATAGCGCTTATGCTCAGATAGTCTCCGAAGAACTCGGGATTCCTTATGATTGGATAAAGGTCTACTATCCAGATACACAGAGCCATCCTTACGACTGGCAAACTGTAGCAAGCAGATCCTGCTGGTCGATGGGCATGGCGGTAAAGCTAGCTGCAAGCGAGCTAAGAGAGAAGCTCCTCGCTCTTTTCTCCGAATACTGGCAGACGCCTGTCGAGACGATAAGCATAGAGCATGGAGTCGTTAAGTGTCACAAACTTGGCAAGAGCGAAAGGATTGACGAAAGAGTTCAGAACGGTTTCAAAATGCCAGACGGAATTCTGAAGGGCGGCCCAATAATCGGAAGCGGCTCATTTACACCGCCTGACTTGATCTATCCCGATCCAGACACCGGGCAGTCTCCCAAGAGTGTCGTTCACTTCACTCTTGGCGCAGTGGGAATAGATTTGGAAGTAGACCCTGCGACTGGGAGAATCATTATAAACAAAGTTTGTGCGGGTTACGATGTCGGCAAAGCTATCACTCCAATAAACATCAAAGGTCAGATTGAAGGAGGAACAGTTCAGGGTCTTTCTGCCTGTCTAATGGAAGCTATGATCTACGATGAATATGGAAGATTACTCACTCCAGACTTCACGGATTACAAGATTGCCACGATAAAGGATATTCCAGGTGAGATCGACGCTTTCTGGGAAGAGACACCAGAAGAGATTTCACCTTACGGAAACCGCGGAGTCGGTGAACACTCGATGATAGCCCCTGCACCGGCAACAAACAACGCATTGTTCAGGGCGACTGGTATGAGAATTCACAGTTACCCGCTCAGCAGAGAAAGAGTTTACAAGGCTTTGAAAGCTAAAGATAAAGGTGAGACTGATTTCTGGGAATGGCCTTATGCTCTTGATCTGGCTTATGAGCGAGCAAAGAAGGAATGGTGAAATAAGAGCGTATTTTGTAAGAGATCGAAACAATCTCCAATTCATTGAAGCATCCGCCCTGCGCGGATGCTTCGTTTAGATTTCTGGTTGTCGATTTTGCTTGACAAGTTTGAAATGTATTGTATTATATTATCTATAAGCGGCTATAACCGTTGAGAAGGAGAAGAAATCTATGCCTGGTACAACTTCAGAGCCGGGGATTACAGAGTAAGACGCTTTTCTAGGACAGATTGCCTGCCCAGTCTCTTCACAGGCACTCTTCAAGTTTTTCTATTCTTAAAGCAAAAATTGACAGATACCCTCATAATTGAACTACATTATTCGACGAATACTTCAAGACAGGAGGAGACGAAGTATGCCAAGGTTTGAAGAAGTAGACCTTAGACGCCCTGCAGCTGATAGAGAAGAAGAAGTACTCTCCTATTGGAGGCAAGATGATCTAGCGAACAGAAGTGTCACTGTTAGGGAGGGGAGTCCCGAGTTTGTTTTTTTCGAGGGTCCGCCTACTGCCAACGGTATGCCCGGAATTCATCATGTAATTTCGAGAACGTTGAAGGATGCAGTCTGTCGCTTCAAAACGATGCAAGGATACAAGGTGAAGCGAAAGGCCGGCTGGGACACGCATGGTCTTCCTGTGGAGATCGAAGTTGAAAAGCAGCTGGGCTTCTCTTCGAAGCAGGAGATTGAGGACTTTGGCATAGAGAAGTTCAATCACAAGTGCAAAGAATCCGTCTGGAAGTACGAAAGTCAGTGGAAGAAAATGACAGAGAGAATCGGTTACTGGATAGATATGGAGCACCCGTATATAACGATGGACAACGACTATATAGAATCTGTCTGGTGGATCCTTAAGCAGTACTTTGACAAAGACTACATATATGAGGGCCACAAAATAATGCCATATTGTCCGCGATGCGGTACTCCCCTCGCTTCTCACGAGGTTGCTCAGGGCTATAGAGATGAGACTATTGACTCTATATACGCGAAGTTCCGACTGAAAGGAAAGGAAAACGAGTACTTCATAGTATGGACGACGACTCCATGGACGCTTCCTTCTAACGTTGCTCTAGCAGTGAATCCCAGATTCAACTACGTAAAGGTTGAAGCGATGCTGGATACCGGCGAAGTCGAATATTACTACCTGGTCAAGGAGCGCCTCAGTGCTTTGTTCGGTGAAGAAGGCAATTACAAGGTTATTGAAGAACTCAAAGGCAAAGATCTTGTCAATCTCGAGTATGAACAGCTGATCCCCTTTGCCAGCGTAGACAAGAAGGCATTCTTTGTTGTCTACGGGGACTTTGTCTCTCTTGAAGACGGCTCGGGTATAGTGCATATGGCTCCTGCCTTTGGAGAAGATGACAACATACTCGGAAGGAAATTCAATCTCCCGCTTCTCCAGCTTGTCGACAAGGAAGGTAAGATAACAGAAGAAGTGACACCGTGGGCAGGGATGTTTGTAAGGGATGCCGATCCACTCATTGTTCGCTATCTGAAGGAGAGGAATCTGTTATTCAAAAAGGAGCGTTTGACCCACTCCTACCCGTTCTGCTGGAGATGCGATACGCCGCTTCTCTACTACGCAAGAAAGTCGTGGTACATAAAGACTACAGAGTATAGAGATAAAATGATCGAAGTGAACAACTCCGTGAACTGGTACCCAAAGTTTGTTGGGGAGGGCCGCTTCGGTAACTGGCTCGAAAACATGGTAGATTGGGCCCTTTCGAGAGATAGATACTGGGGAACTCCTTTAAACATCTGGAAGTGCGATGAATGTGGCAAGTTGACTTCGGTTGGATCACGAAAGGAACTGGCAGAGAGAGCAGTCGAGAACATATCAGAAGATATCGAGCTTCACCGCCCATATGTAGATGACGTTCATTTAAGATGCGAATGTGGTGGACAGATGACTAGGACCCCTGAGGTCATTGACTGCTGGTTTGATTCAGGGGCAATGCCAGTGGCCCAGCATCACTATCCATTCGAGAACAAAGACAATTTCATGGGAGAGCTATTTCCAGCAGATTTCATCTGCGAAGGTATAGATCAGACTAGAGGCTGGTTCTACTCCCTTATGTCGATTTCTGCATTCCTCTTTGGCCAGTCTCCTTACAAGAACGTTCTGGTTAACAATCTGGTTCTAGACAGGACCGGTCAGAAGATGTCGAAGTCAAAGGGAAATACTGTTGATCCGTCGGAGATAATCGAGAAGTACGGTGCAGATACACTCAGATGGTATCTGCTGGCCGTCTCGCCACCATGGGTTCCCACAAAGTTCGATGAGGACGGAGTGAAGGACACTTACAGCAAGTTCTTTGGAACCCTGCATAGTGTATTCTCATTCTTCACAATGTACGCAAATGTTGACGACGTTGACCCTGCGAATTTCGACTTGCCTGTTCCTGAAAGGGAAGAGGTTGACAGATGGATAATGTCCAGACTGAACACTCTGGTAAAGGAAGTGACAGAGCTTCTGAACAATTATGATCTTACGAAATCAGTGAGAGCGATTCAGGACTTTGTCGTCGAGGAAGTCTCTAACTGGTATGTGAGAAGGACACGAGACAGATACTGGACCAGCGAACTCGACAACAGCAAGAAGGCAGCCTATCTCACGCTTTATGAAGTACTGCTGACCATCGCAAAACTCATGGCGCCAATTGCACCTTTCACGGCCGAAGAGATTTTCAGAAACCTTACCCACAAGGAAAAGGAGTCTGTGCATCTGGAACTGTATCCGGTTGCCGACGAGAGCTTGATCGAGCCTGAACTCGAAAAGAGAATGGCCACAGTCATGGACATTGTGACACTGGGTAGAGCATGTAGAAACAAGGTCCAGATAAAGGTCAGGCAACCTCTGCCGAAGATTCTAGTGGACGGGAATATAAGAAAGATCGTCGAGTCAATGCGCGAGCTGATCCTCGAAGAGATCAACGTCAAGAACATAGAATACATTGAAGAGCTGGGAGACTATGTGAACTATGAAGTCAAGCCGAATTTCAGAGTTATGGGTCCTAAGTTCGGCAAAGATCTCAAGTCGATCGGCAATGCCCTAAGGTTAATGAAACCTTCTGAGGTTGTCGCAAGAGTCAAACACGACGGTAAGATCTCCGTTGAAGCTAACGGAAGGCTCTTCGATCTGACGGAAGAGGATCTGGACATAAGAATACAGGAACTGGAAGGCTTTACTTTCGAGATGAGCAACGACAACTTTGTCATTCTCGATACCGAACTCACTCCCGATCTTCTGCAGGAAGGGCTTGCAAGAGAAATGGTTTCGAAGATACAGACAATGAGAAAAGAAGCCGACTTTGAGATTACAGATAGAATCACTGTAGCTTACTTCGGGCCCGATGCTCTTGTAGAAGCAATAGAGACATTCAGTGATTACATAAAAGAAGAGACGCTTTCAAACAGCGTCAATTTCCAGGAGGGACTCGATACCGGGACCGAATGGAACCTAAATGGTTACAACACCAGAATCAAGGTAGAGAGAGTCTAGACATATGAAAAAAACCGGGAGCTTCATGCTCCCGGTCTCTTATTGGAATGTAAATCAGACAGTGAGCTTTACTATGATCGCCGGATCAAGAACTCTGAAAGTAAATGATTCCGTTATGAAGAGCTCTACCTCATCGTCTGTGCTGCTTTGATAACCGATTTCGAAATCTCCGCCGATTACCATCTCAAGATCTTCGTGATCCTTCGGCAGAAGAAGCGCATCTTTCAACACTCTGCTGACCACAATCTCACTTCCCAGGAAGGACTCGATTCTCTTCACCAGAGGATAACCGGAAACATGTGAGTTCAGCATAGACATAGTATCTGGATTGACCACAAGGACAAACGGTCCGTCAGTGAAGTTGTCTTTCAGAACCTGGACTGCTCTAGACAAAGACTCAATGATTTCATTTGGCTTCGATCCGAGAGGAATGGGGTCGTTTTCGATAGCTTCAACGATTCCCTCGACTGAAGCCTTTTCGTAGCCGTTATAGATGACTCTCTCTTCAAAGAGCGCGATTTGCTTAACCGCATCTTCAAGAGGTGCAAGATCTGAATCCTTTGCGCCTCTTTCTATATCATCCATCTGCCACCGAACCAGCTTGAACGGGATTCTAGCCTCTATTAGAGGTTTTGCCTTTCTCAAACCCACCCCGATTTCACCTTCTCTATCCAGGAGCATCACTCTTCCTTCGGGCAGGAAAGAGTATTCCCAGCCCTTAGGTCCAACAACGTTGACGATCTTTCTTGCCGATAGGTAGCTCTTGAGTACTTGCTTTGCTCTCTCGTTTATCTCTTCCCATGCCTCGCTTGATAACGGGGCCAATTGTCTCTTGAAAAGGTCCATCGCAATCCCTCCTATTTCATCTTTCCGATGTTGAGACCGCCATTTCCGGAAGAACCTTCACCGGCTTCTTCAACTTCGGTTATCGGGGCATTCGTGAACAGATATGTCTTTAATTCCTCATCCCATCCGTCCATATTTCTTCTGAGCCATTCAAGAGTCATACACGCATGTTCTATCTCTTCATCTCTGTTGTGAGCCATGACTGCCTTGAGTTCAGGGTCATCCGAAACATCGACTCTCTGGTTGTACCAGTCAACTGCCTCGATCTCTTCCTTGAGGCTGTTGAGAGCTCTGGAAATGTCTTTTGCCTTTTCGCTAAGCTTTTCAAACGGTTCGTGATAATTGCTCATTTGCACGCCTCCTTCTAAACTATCGTGTACTCCATACTATACAAACTATTTTATCATAATTTAAATTGTAACATAGCAAGCCTGTCGGTTAAGAGCCGCTGTACGCTTAAGAACGAGGACCCGCTGAACGCTGGAAGAGCCGCTCAGTTGCAAGTTCCAAGATGCAAGTTGTAAGAAAAAGCATAAGAACGGGGTTGGGGGTAGCGGGTTCGTGGTAGGAAAGAACGAGAGAACCTGGTTGACCGTTGAACGGTTCACCGTTTGCCGAGAAAAGCATCAGTTGCAAGTTCCAAGGTGCAAGTTGTAAGAAAAAGCAAAAGCCGGGGTTGGCGGTTGCGGGTTCGTGGTAGGAAAGAGCAAGAGAACCTGGTTGACCGTTGAACGGTTCTCCGCTCTCCGAGGATAATCGGTTCTTCGTTCCGGAGCGAGTACCTGATCTTCGTTCTTGGGCAATCGACGACGACGAGGCGGATCAGAGGTAAGGGGAATGAGGCTAGAGGTAAGAAGATCAAGATCGGTTCTGTCTCTTTTTTTGTGTAAACCCCTTTTTTGTAATGGGTTTAAGAATCAGCTTATGTACTTAGCTAATCTTTCATACTTTATCACAAGTTGAGTTAGGATCTTTGACCATTCAAGGGTTCTTACTGTCCATTTCTTTGTTATATTTATTATTGCTAGATAAGCCATCTTTAAGAGAGAAGTATCCGTAGGAAAGACTCC
>NZ_JPGZ01000042.1:0-70543 GCF_003351125.1 Mesotoga sp. Brook.08.YT.4.2.5.2. | reverse complement strand
CTCCGACATTTTCAAATCCATTCTTCTCGATTAACGACTTGATCTTTTCTCTGTCAAATTTCATCTTCTCTTCCCTCCATTCTTCTATTCCATTCTAGAGGGTTTACACAATCTTTTTTACATACTCTCAGACGCGGTTCCTAACCAAGAACCTGGACGCGAAGCATAGGAACCTAGAACCCTTCTTTCCGCTCTCACGCGCGGAGGACGTTGAACCCTTGACGGACCAAGTGGTTTTATCAGTATATAGAGGGTCTTTCGAAGAATGGATCTTTCTTAGTCGTGACGTCATTTGACTCTTTTGGTTCAAACTTGGCACGGTGAGTAGCCCAGGGGGATTTCACCCCCAGGCTCTCTCAGAACCGGACTTGAACCTCTCAATTCATCCGGCTCCCATTATCCAGCCATATAGAATATCCCCATTGTCCAGTGTGCAAAGGAGATTTCATACGACCTCATTTTGTCTGTTAGCACTTCCCTTCCCTCTGTTCACAGTTCTTCCCTTTCGGTTGTCTGCACAGAGTTGGTTGACTAACCTACAAAACTGGATAACACAGTCCCTTCGCTCCACTCCCATTACAGGAGCTTCATCACTACTACGGACTGTTCCGCCCCTGAATCTGGCATCGGTACTTTCACCCTCGTGGGTCTTCCACTTGCGGCTTTTCCCTTAACATCCAGATCCAGGTTCCCAAGTTCCTAATCGAAGCCTGTACCAGGGTCACGCCACCTGTATGCCGGTCACCATCTGGACAGTAAGCAGGTTTCCTCCAGACTTATCCCGGGATAGTTGCACCTCCCGGTTTAGATGACACTAAAGGTCGTTACGACACGTTCACGGTGGTTCACTTGTATTCGTCTCCTCTGGTACTCACCTGACGGGATCACTGTCCCGCCTTTTCCCGTAACGTTCACTACCATGGCTCTTTACCACAGCAGCTTACGGTGGTTTGAAGCCTCCACCTGCATGGCGGCTTCGAGGGGCCCTCCCTCATCTTCAATTAAGCATGGCTAGAAGTTTCCTTCTTCGCCTTGGCACACTGCAACTTGGAACTAGAAACCTGCAACTGCTCTTCGAAGGACGACTCTTCACAGCGTTAAGCGTTGAGCGAATCAAAATGATGCTGAACGACCGGCTTACTGAACCCACGACTCCAAAGAAATATTCAGCTCGACACAGGCAATCTCTCTTTCCTTTTCGAATTCTCTGCTCTATATATGTACGGACATTACTTCATGAAAACACGAAAGAAATCGAAGAGAACCGATCTTTTCGGTGTTCGAGCAACGAATGAGAAAGATATCGGGCGAAGTCAGGCTCTGATCATCGCAGAATGTCTATAATTCAATTTGGTGAGCCATTCGATGTTTTGCTAGAATATGATCGTAAATTGATTCTTCTCTTAACATCATCGATTTTTTTGGCTTTGGAGCATTCGGAACAGACTTTTTTGCGGAAGTGATTTGTGAGGAACTTTCTGTTTTGCAACTAGGTACGTACATATAAATGTTTTCCGATCAGCATTCGTCTAAGCCTTGACTCTCGAATCCAACTCATACCAAACACTCATTCACGGAAGATATATCTTAATTGTTTAGAGGTCTGACAGATTGAAACAATCCACTCTTTTGGGGGGTGATATGACAAGCTAAAGAGTGAACACCTGACTGCGATCTGTTCTTTTTCGACTATCAAACGTTTACCTTTATTAGGAGGTGAAACAAATGAGAAAGTTGATGTTTCTGGCACTTGCGCTGGTTGTCGCTGTTAGCTTCTCTTTCGGTGTTACTATTACGATGATGACGCCGCTTACCGGAGCTGACGGCGCTTACATGGATGAGATTGTTGCGAGGTTCAATGCCGAACATCCGGATATTGAAGTCGTCCATGTTGTGGTAGAGTCTTCTCTTGATATGAAGAACAAGCTCTCGATGGGTATTGCATCCAAGACTGCCCCAGAGATCATGTTCATCAGGAAATTCGACATGCCTCTCTATCTGGAACACTTCAAGGGCTTCACAGCGGAAGAATGGCTTAACAAGTATGGAATTGACACTGACGACATCTTCCCGGGTGTTCTCGACGGACTTGTAGTAGATGGTAAAATCGTCGGTATTCCAATGGACATATGGCTGTTCTACATGGCCTACAACAGAGGAAACTTCGCAAAGGTCGGTCTCGATCCTGACAACCCGCCGAAGACAAGAGAAGAGTTTATTTCCGCAATGGAAGCTTTAATTCCCATTACACCTCCAGGACTTACTCCATACTACGAAAACCCTGCCTGGACATGGATCTGGTTCCACCTTCTCTGGCAGCACGGGGGAGAAGTGTTGACAGACGACTTTAAGGAGCCGGCATTCGAGAAAGCCGGAATCGAAGTCTGCAAGCTGATGCTCGAGATGCAGGACAAGGGTATTCTTCCCATGCAGGTAGCCGACCCAGGCGTGTCCTTCCAGTCCGGGGAGAGTACAGTATTGATAACCGGTATCTGGACCATTAAGCCCTGGATGGAACAGCTGGGTGAGGATTTCGGTTATGCGGTAGCTCCTCAGTTAGGCAACACCAAGGCCGTATTTGGAGGTTCTCACGTACTGGCAATGCCAAGAGTCATGGTCGAAGATCCTAAGACACTTGAAGCCGCGACAACATTCATCAAGTATCTATGGGACCACGCGATTGATTGGTACGAAGCGGGACAGACTCCTGCAAGAAAATCACTCGCCGAGAGTCAGGAGTTGAAAGAGAGACTGCCTCACATTTACGCAGTATCTCAGGATTCCGAATACGTAAGACAGTTCCAGATGTTCCCGCTGATATCGGAAATCGAGGCCGAAATAGCAGTCTACCTTGAGGAAATATTGGTGCTGCACTCGATATCTCCGGAAGCTGGTATGAAGGAAGCTTCGTTCGCCGTTCAGGAAATTCTTGACGACTACTGGTCAAGAAACTAATCGCAGATAAGTAATCGCTTTACTTGGTGAAGGGAGGAGGAGTAATTGACACAATCACATTCAAAATCACCTAAACGATTCCGCAGGGAGATAGGATCGTGGTTGTTCCTTCTCCCTCACCTATTCTTCTTCGCTCTATTTGTTGTGGTTCCACTGGTTTTCGGTCTCGTAATTAGTTTCTTCAACTGGAGTCTTCTCAAGGATAACGTGTTTGTCGGTTTTGACAACTACATTCGAACGTGGAATGATTCAAGATTTTGGCCCACGGTTCAGCACACAGTGCTTTTTGCGATAATCAGTGTTCCACTCACGATAATCGTTGCCATTATCTTTGCACACATTCTCAAGAAGAAGAGGTTTGGCCAACTATGGCTTCTAATTGCATTTGTTTCACCGGCATTCTTTGGTTCTGTAGGTATTCTTAGTTCATGGAAGTGGATCTTCGCTTCTTTTCCTTCTGGATTAGCAAATTACTATCTCAACAAGGTTGGCGCGATAAACAACGCGGTTTCATGGTTTGGCAGCACATCAGTTGCTTGGGGAGTGATTATCCTGGTAACTGTATGGTGGATTGTGGGGTTCAGCATTTTGCTTTACTTGGGAGCCCTGCAGAGAATTCCCCCCGAACAATACGAATCGGCAAAACTAGATGGCGCAGGCCCGTGGAAAAGATTCTTATATATCACTTTGCCCTGGATCAAGAGCGTGCTATTTTTCGACGTTGTTCGACAAGCCATACTGGCCTTTGGACTCTTTGATCAGGCTTACATTCTCTCCGGTGGGGGGCCGGCCGGAACTACACGTACTCTGGTTTATTACCTATACCTTGTTGGATTTGAGAGACAGGATTTCGGAAGAGCCGCAGCGATTTCCTGGTATATATTTGCGATCGTACTGATTTTTGCTGTGATTCAACTTGTACTGGTCACCAAATCGATACGATCGACGGAGGGGTGAGATAATGGCTTCTACAGTTGCGAAAAACAAGAAAAAGCTCAGCAAACGAGTGACTGCAGCGATTATTACTGTTTTTCTCTGGGCCTTTGCAGCTTTCTGGTTTGCGCCAATTTTCTGGATGTTGTCAACTTCAATGAAGTCAACCACACTTGCTGTGATTGAAACTCCCCCGCAATGGATACCCAATAACCCAACACTCGAGAACTACAAAATAATCTTTGCACCCTCGGGAGGCCTTTCGCTAATAAAGGCGACATTAAATAGCGTGATTGTCGCTGTGAGCACAACTCTGGCTACTCTAATGCTTTCAGTCCCCGCGGCGTACGCGTTGTCTCGACTGAGGTTCAGGGGAAGAATGTTCATCTTCTGGATGTATGTTGCGGTCCTGGCCTTTCCAGCAGTGCTGTTTCTGATACCCCACTTCTTCATAATTAACGGAATGGGATTAACAAATTCCTATCTCGCTCTGATCTTACCAGGCCTTGGAGGAACGTTTGGCGTCTTCCTCTTGAGGCAATATATGCTAGATATTCCCAAAGAGCTGGAGGACGCGGCCTGGATAGACGGCTGCTCCAAGTTCAGGTTCCTAATAAGCATAGTGATTCCTTATATTAAGCCGGCAATGTTAGTGCTTTCATTAATGACCTTTTTGGGTTCGTGGAATAGTTTCCTTTGGCCACTGCTCATTCTAAGCAAAGCAGATAAGTTCACACTACCTATTGCACTAATAAGGTTTAGCGCGGGATGGGGAGACCCGTATAGAGGTATTGGGCCTATGATGGCAGGAGCTTTCTTCTCTGTCGCCCCATCTCTGATAATTTTCATCGCATTCCACAGATACTTGATGAAGGGAATCTCCCTGGGATCTCTTGGAAAGGAGTAGATGCCATGTCTAAAATACTGAAGTCTTTTCGGAAAATAGGAGAAGAAGAGTCAGCAATGACCCCAAGGACTTGTCTTCTGTTGATCTTGGGCTTGCTTGTTTGCAGTCTATCTTTTGGAGGTAGTGTCTTGCCTATCGATATTGATGTAAGCACTTTCGAAGAAAGGATAGAGACGGACAGAAAAGTACAGGTTGAGATAGAGATCGTAGATAGAGACGGAGAAGAATTAGACAGCATTTCGGTGTCCGCTAAACAACTTTCACATGAGTTCTACTTCGGAAATGCTCCCGAATACCTGCTTTACGCTTACGCTCAAACCAGTTACAACCGCGGAAGGAGATTCGGGATCAGACCACTGCCCGAGGAAGATCTCGAGGAATATAAGCGTTTGTATCTTGAGCTCTTCAACTTCGCCACTCTTCCCTCCTTCTATTGGGCAGACTATGAGTCCACAGAAGGAAGAATTCGGTTGGCCGAGGCCTCTAAGAAGATCGCCCAATGGCTGGGTGAAAACGAAGTCCCGGTTAAGGGTCATACACTTGTTTGGGGGAATCCGCCGAGCGTAGGTGTGCCCGCCTGGGTAGAAGTGAAAGGAAAGCTCGGTCAATGGGCAGAAGTACGGGAATATCTCTTTTCGAGAGTTGTTAGGGAAGTCGAAGAGTTCAAGGATCTCATTCAATACTGGGATGTCGTTAATGAGCCTATTGTTCAACCCTGGTTCGACTCGATAGGTTCGGATTATATTGCCGAGTCGTTTAGAATAGTTAAGGAAACCGACCCCGACGCCATTACAGTTCTAAACGAATACGGGGTGTTGGTGAATGAGCGGACCAGGCGAGCCTTCATTTCAAGAGCCCGGCAACTCATAAATGAAGGAATTCCCATAGATGTGATTGGAGCCGAAGCGCACATTTTCACTGCTCAGGATCTACTTGGTCAGCTGCGATCCTTGGAAAGCATATATCTTGCAATTGACGAGTTGGCTCAGCTGGGAAAACCTATTCATATATCGGAGTTTCAGATTCCTCTTCCGGCCGTGATAGACGCTTTCGACGTCTCTATAAGTGAGGCCGAAGAGATACAGGCCGAGATCGCCAGGATATTCTACAAAGTCTTCTTCAGCCATCCGGCGGTCGAGGCAATAACGTACTGGAATTTCTACAGGGCATGGCAGTCAGGCAGCGGATTCCTGCGCGACGATCTCTCGATAAAACCGATCTTTGATGAGTTGAAGAAGCTTATACACGAAGAATGGAAAACCTCTGTCCGTCTCGAGACGGATATTTCGGGCAAAGTGGCTTTCAACGGTTTTGCCGGTAAGTATGAAGTCTCGGTGGAAAGCGGAGCGATGTCAGAGACATTCATTATTGACGTTAAGAAGGGCGAGAAGAATGAATTCACCCTTGTTCTCGGGCAATGAATGGGGTGCTCTAAATGAAAACAGCCGCCATTTTATATACCTTTGTTCTCATGATGGTTCTTATTCCGGAAACTCTTGTTGCGAATACAGGTCATGTGCTGACAATAGATCCCAGCAATCCCGGTCCCGAGATAAGTCCCTTCCTCTACGGCGTATTTTTCGAAGACATAAACCATGCAGTAGATGGCGGTCTATACGCTGAGTTGGTAAGAAATCGATCTTTCGAACACAAAGATCCTCTCGAAGGCTGGTTTGCAGTCTTTGAAACCGGTTGCCAGGCAACTTTCTCGGTTGACTCGGACCTGCCGCTTAATGAGAACAATCCCCATTACTTGACTTTTGATATTGAGTCCGAAAACAGATCAGTATCGCTTTCCAACAACGGTTACGACGGCATTCCTTTGAAGGAAGGAAAACGCTACGAGTTTTCCGCGTTCATTCGAGGCAATTCGGAATACAGCGGTGAAATAACAGTTCTACTAACGGATGAGAAGAGCAACAAAATCGTTGAAGCAAGCTTCGGGTCGGCTTTCGGCGGTGAATGGGAGAAGTATTCGGTCGAATTCGTAATTCCCGAAGACTGCAGCAATGGCAGGCTTTTACTTATATTGAGAGGGGCCGGCGAGGTCTGCCTGGACATGATTTCGCTTTTTCCTGAAGAGAACTGGAACGGCATGCGGGTAGATCTTCTAGAGATGCTCGAAGAGCTTAAGCCTGGCTTCATAAGGTTTCCGGGCGGCTGCCTCGTTGAAGGCGACAGCCTGGAGAACGCCTATCGCTGGAAGGATACAATCGGACCGGTAGAAGAGAGGAAGGCAAACTACAACCTCTGGGGCTATCACCAGTCATATGGCATCGGATTCTTCGAATACCTCCTCCTGTCGGAACGCCTTGATGCCGAGCCCATACCGATCTTCAACTCGGGCATGTCGTGTCAGGTTCGGGGAGCCGAGTACTGTCCGATAGATGAGATGGACCAATGGATTTCTAATGTTCTTGACTTCATAGAGTTTGCAAATGGGCCAAAGAATTCATTCTGGGGCTCGAAACGTGTCGAGCTTGGTCATCCCGAGCCCTTTAACGTCAAGTATATTGGTATAGGAAACGAGAATTGGGGCACGGAATATCATGATCGCTTCCCGATGTTCAGAGATGCTGTCAAAGCGAAGTATCCTGAAATCATCATTGTTTTCAGCGGCCCGCCTTCATATGAAGGAGCTTCATTCAACCGGGCGTGGAGATGGGCAAGAGAAAACGAAGTCGAAATTCTTGATGAGCACATGTATGCCGTTCCGGAATGGATGTTAAGGAACACAGATAGATACGACAAGTACGACAGATCCGGTCCAAAGGTCATGCTTGGAGAATACGCAGCCCACGCGGCCGGGACAAGGAACACCCTTCAAGCAGCAATGGCGGAAGCGGCTTTGATGACTGGCCTTGAACGAAATTCAGACGTCGTAATAATGGCGGCTTACGCGCCCCTATTCAACAGGCCGGGCTGGTCGCAGTGGACGCCGGACCTCATCTGGTTCGACAACACAAGAGTATATGGAACACCAAGTTATCATGTTCAGAAACTCTTCAATGAGAATCTCGGAGATGTAGTAATACCTTCTAAGCTTACCGACGAGAATCTCGAGGTTATCGGTTACTGGTTCAAGTCGCTGTACCACGTCTGCGAGTATGATCGTGAAACGGAGAACTTAATCATAAAGATTGTGAATCCTTGGCCCGAGGAGAAAGAGGTCAGAGTCGAAATTGGCGAGCCACTTGAGATCGAGGGGCAGGCAGAAGTCATTCTGATGACGTCCGACAGCGTCTTCGATGAAAATACTTTCCAGAACCCGAACAAGGTACTGCCCAAGAAATATGATCTATCGGGTCTATCAAACAAGTTTACTTTTACCTTTGCAGAAAATTCCATAACGATACTGAGATTGAAAGCAGTTGGCTTATAGAGTGATTATCTAATTTACTGGGGAGGGAATAAAGTGCAGACAGCTGTAAAAATCTGGCCTAGGAAGATCGGAAAGATTGACAATATGATCTACGGTCACTTCACAGAGCATCTAGGAAGATGCATTTACGACGGCATCTATAACGAGAAATCACCAAAATCAGATTCTAGGGGTTTCAGAAGGGACATCATGGACGCCGTGAAGAACATAAAATGTCCCATCTTAAGATGGCCTGGCGGAAACTTCGTGTCTGCCTACCACTGGCAAGACGGCATAGGCCCTCTCGAAAACCGCCCTCAACTTCTGAATTACATCTGGGGAGGTGTGGAGTCAAACAGATTTGGGACTGATGAATTCATAGAGTATTGTCGCGAAATAGATGCCGAGCCATATCTGGCCGTTAGTCTAGGAACGGCGACTCTAGACGAAGCAATGGCCTGGCTAGAATACTGCAATCTAGACACCCCGACGAAATTCGCTCGAATGAGAAGAGAAAATGGCCATCCAGAGCCCTACCATGTTAAGTACTGGGGAATAGGGAACGAAGTATACGGCCCCTGGCAGGTCGGCCATTGCAGTGCGGCCGAGTACGCAGAAAAACTCCGCCAGTACTCTCAGTTCATGAAGGGTGTGGATCCATCGATTAAAGTAATAGCAGTTGGAGCCGATAACCCCGACTGGGACATGACCGTGTTGAAACACGCGGGTCATCTGATAGACTACATCTCTATCCACCAGTACCATGGTTGCGACGACTACTTTGGGACCGTCGCATCTGTCTACTACTGTGAACAGAGGCTTAAGCTCCTGGAGGGGCTGATAAAACACCTGCGTCTGGATCACGTAAAGATCTCCTTTGATGAATGGAACATCTGGTACAAAATCAGCGCGGAAAGGGAAGGCGCCGAGAGAAAAATCGTGCTTCTGGAGGAACCCTACGCCTTGAAAGACGGTCTCTTTGCGGCAGGGATTTTCGCTGTGATGCATCGTATGGCTAATACAGTTCAGATGGCCAATCTTGCGCAAATGGTAAATGCGCTCGGTATGATAAAGACCAAGGGCGACGAAATGGTACTGACTCCCATCTATCATGCATTTGATCTATTTGTGAATCATACCGGAAGAACTGTCCTGGACATGGCGATTGGTTCTGAAACTTACGAAATAAGCTCTAAGACATTCGTCGAGGGCCGAAACAGCTTCAAGCTCAGCGAAGTTCCCTATGTTGATGGATCGGCCACCTATAACGAAGATAAGAATATTTTGAGCGTCGCCCTTATTAACTACTATCAGAAGGATGTAGAAGTCTCTCTCGATCTTTCGGGAATCGAAGTCCAGAAGAGGGCCGTCCAGCTTGTTCTGACGGGATCTGCTCCCGATGAAATGAATGATTTTGAAAATCCAGAGCGAATAAAACTTGGGAGCAAAGAGCTGACCTCCTGCTCTCCGGAAATGACTGTGAAGCTCGATCCGATGTCGGCAAATGTAATCGAGTTTTCTCTGGACGAAAAGCTATAACCCTTTGAAAAAGGATTACCTCCAGCACAAGTTAAGGCAATGAGAGTTTTCCGACCTGAGGAGAAGGCATTCTGGAGGTTTGAAGAGAAGGAATTTTCAATTGAGAATAGGACGGGACTCTGTATCGAAGATCAAGCTGGCCCTGATTCTAGCAGGAACTGATTTGTGGCCCGTAAATCTATCGTGTTGCCGGTATTCAAGTGAGTATAATGCCTGTCGTCCTGTGAGCATTTAAATGCAACAATGCCTGGAGTTCGACTCCGGCGAGTCCGGACTGGATGAGGTAAAATCGTGGTTAAGGCATAAAATCGACGAAATCTAGAAGGTGATGTGTATGTACTTAATCGGATGTGATATTGGTACCCAGGGAACAAAGAGTGTGATGGTGAATGAAAGAGGAGAGGTTCTAGTTGAAGCTCAGAGAGAATATGACGTCATTAAGCCCGGTTCAAACTGGGCTGAACAGTGGCCCGATGTTTGGGTTAAGGCAGCTTTCGAAACCATAAAAGAAGTGTCTGAGAAGTCGGGAGTCGAGAAGAAGGAAATAGCTGCACTGGCCATAAGCGGACTTTATGGAGGGTCGGGAATCCCTGTTGACAGGGGAATGAAGCCTCTGCACCCTTGTCTCATCTGGATGGACAGACGAGCGACATCGCAGACCTCCTGGGTGAAGGAAAACATATCAAAAGACAAGATCTTTTCGATCACAGGAAACTATGTGGATTCCTATTATGGATTCACGAAGATAATGTGGCTTAGAGACAACAGGCCGGATATCTGGAAAAAGATATATCAATTCGTGACACCAAAGGATTACATGATCTATCGGCTTACAGGTGAAAACGCGATTGATTACTCCTCGGCAGGTAATATTGGCGGAGTATTCGACATAAGAAAACTTACCTGGTCGAAAGAGATGTGTGAGGCCCTTGGTATACCCATTGAATACCTTCCTGAAAGAATCGTCAAGTCGAGTGATATCGTCGGCAGAGTAACTGCCGAAAGCTCAAAGCTGTGCGGCCTGCTCGAAGGAACTCCTGTGGTCTCAGGGGGGATAGATGCCCCGGTGGCTCAGCTTTCGGCCGGAGCGCTTGAAGAAGGCGAACACGTTGCAATGGTCGGAACCTCTACCTGCTGGGGTACCGTACATGACGGTAAGGATCTGCCGTTTGGTTTGGTGAGCTTCCCATATGTGGTAAACGACACTGAAAGAATCTACTCTTTTGGAGGCTCGGCGACTACCGGTGCGCTTGCCAAGTGGTTCAAGGAAGAGTTTGCCGACAGCGAAGAGTCTGTTGGACGAAGGACAGGCAGGTCTCCATATCAGCTCCTCGACATGGAAGTTGAAAAGATTCCTGCAGGAAGTGACGGAATCGTGGTACTTCCTTATTTCATGGGTGAAAGGTCGCCAATTTGGGATCCGTTTGCGAAGGGTGTATTCTTTGGAGTCACGCTCGTTCACACAAGAGCCCATATGTACAAGGCACTCATGGAAGGTGCTGCATACGCTCTCAGACATAATATAGAAAACGGGATTAAGGCAGGACTCAAGCTCGACGACGAATGTTTGATAGTTGGCGGAGTTGCGAAATCAACAGCCTGGAACAGGATTTTTGCAGATATAACCGGTTACAAAATGAGACAGGTATCCAGTCTAGTTGAAGCACCGTTTGGCGATGCCTTCCTTGCAGGGCTAGGTGTCGGATTGATAGACAAGCCGGAAAGAATAAAGGAGTGGGTGAAGTTCCGAGATCCTATAAGCCCAAATTCTGAAAACCAGAGGGTTTACGAGAAACAGTACTTGATTTTCCGAGAGCTCTACGAAAAAACGAAGGAGATAATGTGGAAGATGCACTAGGAACGGGTAAGTGGTTAGGGCCAAGAAGACAGGATGTTTAGCTGAGAATCCAGTCCCGAGACGAATTGCCGGACGGAGCATAAACAGCAAGTCATCGGTCTCATCGTGACTCTAGCCCGAACCTATGACCAAGTGTCAGTCTGACTGTTAATTGTCTGCTTTAGCTGACTGGTCAAGGTACTTTTGTCTTCCAGACTATTTCAAGAGAGTATGTCAATGGTTCAGTCGTGACTGGTATGTAATCCTGTCGGTTTCATAAAGTCCTCGATTTGTCTTCACCCACAAAGAGAGGGCACAAGATCAAGAGCTCCAGGAAATGATTCACGCTACATGGCCTGAGACACAGAATTAAGAACTGACTGTGATGGTGAAGAATCAGCGAAGCGACGGGAGAGATTTTGACTGCGAGGAATCACTTCCGGCTGGGAGCAGCCGGTAAAACGGCACTCCATGCTCTCCGGGGTCAGACAATCTGTTTTTGACTGGAAGCGGTGAGAGATACTCATGGTCAAAGATTAGATACACACTGAGATCCTGATCATTCAACAGCTCTCCTATGACCGATAGGATCGGCAAACAGAAAGAGCATAAGCTATAAATTATTCCTAGTCTGAAACCTGGACCTTTAACTGACATCAAACTTCTGGAAGAATGGTTGTTTTTCGAAAAGGAGGACTGATTACTATTACTAGAGACCTCGAGGTGTGGTTTATAACGGGAAGTCAGGAGCTTTATGGAAAGGAAGTACTGAAAAAGGTCGAAGAGAATTCGAAGAAACTAGTAGATGCACTCAACGATGCAATCTCAACTCCTGTAAAGATTGCCTGGAAACCGGTGTTGAAGGATGCAGATCAGATAAAGAAAGTAATTGATGAAGCTAACTCCAGCAAAACTTGCATAGGTTTGATAGCCTGGATGCACACGTTTTCACCCGCGAAGATGTGGATTGCCGGACTGAAATCACTTGAAAAGCCTTTCCTTCACTTCCATACTCAGTTCGAGCAGAAGATACCCTGGAATACCATCGATATGGACTACATGAACACAAACCAGTCTGCACATGGAGGAAGAGAATTCGGCTTCATCTCTGCAAGGCTTGAACTCAAGCGCAAAGTCATCGCAGGACACTGGAGTGACTCTAAGGTCATATCGAAGCTGGAAGACTGGATTAGGGCGGCGCTCGGCTGGAATGAAGCTCATACACTCAAGGTTGCAAGACTCGGCGATAACATGAGAGATGTTGCAGTTACTGAGGGAAACAAGGTCGACGCTCAGATTGACTTTGGTTATGAAGTTCATGGTTTCGCTGTTGGCGACTATATAGAGGGCTACTTCAAACAAGTCAAGAGAAGCGAAGCTGAGGAACTCGTGAATAGGTATCTGGAGGAATATCCCATCAAGAAGTCAACAGTCTCTGAAGAAGTCTTTCAGGCATCTATAAGGGAAGCCGCTAGAATCGAAATCGCACTCCGGAGGTTTCTGGAAAAGGGCGGATTCAAAGCATTCACAACCACTTTTCAGGACCTCCACGGGATGAGACAGCTTCCGGGAATTGCTGTACAGAGACTTATGAGAGATGGTTACGGATTCGGGGGTGAAGGTGACTGGAAGTCCGCGGCCCTTGTAAGAATTATGAAAGTGATGGCCGAAGGCATCGATATTGGAACCTCCTTCATCGAAGACTACATTTATCATTTCGAACCGGGGAACATAAAGGAACTGGGATCTCACATGTTAGAAGTTTGTGAATCCATAGCGGACGGCACACCTTCCCTTGAAGTGCATCCACTTTCAATTGGAGGGAAAGAACCTCCAGCGAGACTGGTATTCAATGCAAAGGAAGGCCCTGCAGTCCAGGCCTGCATAGTCGAGTTCGGAGACAGGTTCAGGATGATAGTCAATGAACTAGAGGTAGTGAAGCAGGACGAGGACATGCCGAAGCTCCCTGTTGCAAGGGCGTTATGGGTCCCAAAGCCAGATCTGGCAACAGCAGCGACCGCGTGGATACTTGCCGGCGGGGCGCACCATTCAAGTATGAGCTACACCGTTACTGCAGAACAGCTTGAAGACCTTAGTGACATGTTTGGAATTGAGATAGTAGTTATTGACGATAAGACTGATATCACAGAGTTAAAGAAGGAGCTTAGATACAACGAGGTATACTACAAATTGAAAAAGCTGTGATTTGCAGGTTCAAATCACTGAAAGTGCACGCTAATCTCTTGGTAGGGGGAAGCCTATGCTACGTGAACTAAAAGAGGAAGTCTACAGAGCGAATGTTACGCTCATTGAATCCGGACTGGTAAAACTCACGTGGGGAAACGCAAGCGGAATCTCCAGAAAGGAGCGTCTCGTAGTTATTAAGCCGAGCGGGGTAGACTATTCCGATCTTTCCCCCGACAGTATGGTTGTTGTAGATCTTGAAGGAAGAGTGGTCGAAGGAGAGCTGAGGCCTTCTTCCGACACTCCAACTCACGTCCTTCTTTACAGATGCTTCGGGCAAATCGGCGGCGTGGTCCATACCCACTCAACCTGGGCAACTTCGTGGGCACAGGCGGGAAAAAGCATTCCCTGCTTTGGGACGACTCACGCCGATCACTTCTACAATGAAGTACCTTGTACTAGATATCTGAACGCCGAAGAGACAGAGACTGATTACGAGTTGAACACAGGCAGGGTAATCGAAGAAGCTTTTTCCGAGAGAGATTACCTCGGAACCCCAGGCGTCCTCGTCGCCGGTCATGGGCCCTTCACATGGGGAAAGGATGTACTGGACGCAGTCAAGAACGGCATAATTCTTGAAGAGATAGCCAAGACGGCATGTCTTTCACTTCTAATAAACGCGGAAACAAGCATTCTTCCAAGATACATAATGGACAAACACTATTTCCGAAAGCATGGGAAAGACGCGTACTATGGACAAGACCCGAAAAACAAGTGAATAGTACAACCGTTAGGAACTTTGGAGTGATATCTCTTGTGAGTCTGTTTCATTGACTGGCTTTTTGGAAGAAGTCCCTTTTCGGACGCAGCATTAAGTTCATATACTATCCTTTTCATTTTGAGCGGCAGGTACTCTCCGGCCTCTTGCAAAGCCGTGGGCTCCATCGAGAATCAGATGAAGAAAGTAGCCGACAGAACCGGCAACACCGAGAAACAACACTTCTGTGTAGTTCATCTCGCCCCCAAGCAGTTCCGATCTTAGAAGCACCGTTGTCACGATGATCAGGCCATAGAGGAATCCTCCCCATAGTGAATGAAAGAAGCCTCTGTGACTGAGAAGATTTATCGCTTTTGAGACGATCACGCCCAGTCCAATAGAGAGAGAAAAGGAAATTGCAACAGCAAGAGACATAGAATTGAGCCAGGATAGAATAAAAGGCTGAATCTCTGGCGAAATCACCGAAGAGTAAAAGACGCAGGCAAAGAGACCAGCGATAAGCACTTCGAAGATTCTCTTTATTAAAGCGCTTTTTGAATCAATATCAGGTACATCGCTTCCCAACAAAAACAAGAGATATCCATAGCCTATCAGCCTGCTGTCTTGAAGAGGAGAGACATGCAAGAGCTCGATTGAAGTCAGTGAGAGAAAGATGAAGACAGGATAAGTCGCTATTCCCCAGTAAACATGCGTTCTAAAGTCCGGCATCGGCATCACTGCCAAATTTCGTTCCCTGACTCGAGACATCGACATACAGAAGCACGTCTTTCAGAGATATGCTCATACCACACTCTACTTCCTCCGGAACGGATTCACTCACATCCAGCGGATAGAGGGCCGTGCGGTCGCACAGAGAAAGGTTTACTCTGGAAAACCGCCTGTAGATTGCCGTTATTTCTTCTTCTTCGACATTCAGCCCAATGGTTGCCGTTATTCCAGACATGAAGAGGTATTCAAGCTCGTCGGGTTCGATCTTCATTGGCTCAGAGTAGAGTGTCCCCTCAACAGGTAAACAGAAGAGAATCAACTCTCGTGAAAGATTTAGAAAGGGTGTTCCTTCAAGCCTTTCATACATTCTATACTTATCGATTGTTTTTTCGTCTGCAAGTAAGACCTGTCCGGAGTATTCGATAAGATCCCCGGCCTTCAATCTCCGGATGTTCTTTATAGATATCGGATAAAACATCTTCAAAGTCTGTCTTGCCAAGATACACCACCCTATTCGTCAAGCGGAAAATCTCTGTGAATAAATTCCAGCATCTTGTCTACCGTCTCAGATATAAATTTCGAGTAGAACTTATAGAATTCCTCGAGCCTATCGTATACCGGCTTGGATTCAACCAGATCGATTTCGAAGACGGTTGAAACCGGTCTCGCTATTTTCATGTTAGGAGTGACGCTGGCGTTTCTCAGAACACCGCACTTCTTTGTGACTTCGATCCTGAATAACCTTGAAAGTTCCAAGATTATTGAATGGTCGATACTCTCGTTTATTTTGGGAGGACCAAAAGCAATCTTCAAGATATTCTGAAAGGGGAATATCAGGACCTCCCCGTCATCGAACTCTATCCATCTTCTATAGTTCTCTCTGCATATAGAAAAGAGGGCATCGTCAATCATTTCAGGCAGCCTGAAGTAGTCCTTTCCTCGGAGAGAATCCTTCAAAATCTCTTTACGAAGAAGTCTTTCATTGCCAAAATAAGCTAGGAAGTACAGCTTCAACGGACTCTGAAAGATCGCCCTATGGAATACCAGCTCAGCTCCCTCTTCGAAGACACCGGAGAAATCATCAACGATAGGCTCTTCCTCTTCGTTTGAGAATCTGTACAAGGCGCTGGCCGTCTCGAAAGGCGACGAATTGGAGAGTCCCACAAAGCCTCTGCCCTCACTGTCCACAAAAATTGAAAGAACCGGCGCATTCCCCTTCGAAGTTTGAACTACAAGCGTCATGAAATGACCGAAAGCATTGTCAAGTCTATCAGACCGCTCAACAACCAACTTCGCGTAAGATGGAAAATTGCTTTCGACGGTCTCGTAAACCGCCTTGAGCTTGTTTCTATAGCTTTCTGGACCGGCATAGTATGTCACTTAAGGAACACCACCGATGATCGTCCATAGATAGATTTTGCCTCCTGGGCGAACTCTGGATTGTGGCTCTTTGGAAGAACAAACAACGCCCTTCTCGAAATTGTAGGAAGATCGGTAAATCCATCCGTGAAAAGCAGTAGTCCTTCCGGTCTGAGTTTTTCCTGAGCGTAGTCAACGGCAGGCTGAAGATCGGTCTCCCCTCTACCCATTAACTTAAGATCTCTCCACATACCTTTTCCATACTTCATGACACTCTGCACAGTCTCGTCCACCTGCACCAGCCAGACCCGTGAGTCTGTGACTCTAGTAACCTCATCTATCTCACTGAAGAAGGCGTTGAACTCCTCTTCTATTATGCTCCCGCTAGTATCGACTACGACAACGAGTTTCGCTGCGTAATCGTTTCTCCAGCCGGGCTGATCATCATATCTTCTGTTAGGTCTCATAGGAGTTCGGTATCTGCCAACCTGCATCGATGAACCGAAGAACCGCCTAATCATGTTTCTCCAGTCAAGGATCGGGTTGTCAAGAACCAGTTTCATTACCGCCTCAAGACCCTCCGGCATCCCGTCCTTAGCCTTTTCCATAGTCTCTGAGATCACCTGTTTAAGAAGATCCTCAACGAACTCTTTCGGGAGTTCAAACCTTCCAAAATCCTCATGTGAATCGGGCCTGGATATGTTTGAGTCCAGAAGCTCAAGATCAATGGTCTTGTTTTTCTTCATGAAGTCAAGGCCCCAGTCGTGGTAGAACTCTGCCGTCATTCCTGGATGCTGCATCGGAGGCCCAACGAAGAATCTCTCATTATCGGTTCCACAGCCCTCCTGAAGAAGAGAATCCATAGGAAGACTGAAAGCGTCAAGCTCGCGTATGAACTGATTTACGGCGGCATCCATGGATAGATCCCAGAGCATCTTCTCTCTGGATTTGTTGACGGGTATCAGAATGTGTCCATTCACTATGTGAAGACACTCGTGCTTCAAAAGCGCCTTCGAAAATGTAAGTGGTTTGTTTCGAAGTGTATCCGGATTGTATAGAAGTTGAAATCTCCCCCTGGAGCTCACCCTCAATTTCATCGTCCTGACCGAAGGAGAGGGAATTCTGTCGATGAAGAGAAGCAGGAAATTGTAGAAGGGGCTGTCCTTGCCTAATTCGAAAACAGCCCTTTCCATCAACTCCTCATTTCTCATCCTTTTCGCTCCTCTGAAGGAATTTCAGAACATCATGGTCCATGGCAAGTTCTTCGAGAAGATTCTCGTAGAAGGCCCGTTTTAATCCCTTTTCCCCCTCGACCTGGTGAACAATATGTCTTATTACCGAAAAGAACGAGTCTTTCGGGATAACTCTGCCTATCCTTAGAAGGTTTTCCGAGATTACAGGTACATTCTGAAAGTATTCCTGAACCTGTAAATCATCTAGCTCAGAAAGATGCTTTGTGATACGGAGAATCGAGGCGCTAGTCCCCGAGATATCACCTTTAGAGAGTCTCGAAAGGATATTCTCATCCAGTTCGAGAAGCAGAGTTCGGGGAGAAGGAAGGAGCTCGCTGCCCTGAATCTTACTCATGAAAGTTCTGGCCGCTTCCGGTCCTACTATGCCAGCGGCGATTACATAGCCGAACTTTTCGATCTCCATGCTTGAAAGACCTGCGTATACTCTGCCCAATTTGTACCAGCTACGGGGGCTCGGTCTCAATTCCAGCCGCATCGAGACAACCGTGTCTCTTGAAAGAAACTCTGGATACTCACCTATGAAGTTGGTAACAGTCTCCGGCATCTTCTGGAGTTCTGCCCACTTAAGCCATTCTTCTGGATCGGGAGTCAGTTCTATGTGGAAGAATCGCGACATAAAGGCAGGATCCGTAATAAGTTCAACCTGATCATATTCCTCATCCGGCGGATTTGCCGCGGCCATTATCCAACAACCTTCGGGTAGAAAATGGTTGTGTATTCTTCTATCTATTAGAAGTTGCATAATTGCATTCCTGATTGATCTATGAGCCCTATTTATCTCATCTATCATGAGTATCACATTGCCTTCAGTCGGCCACCAATCGGGCCTCAAAAACAAGGTTCGTTCGCCGTCTCTCGACGGCATCCCGATAAGGTCACCTGGCTCCATCTGTGATATGACTAGGATTATCAACTCTCTGCCCGTCTCAGCTGCAATCTCCCTAGCAAGATCGGTCTTTCCTACCCCAAAGTGACCCCAAAGAAGCGGGATCTCCCCGGATTCCATGATCTTCCTGCTCAAGTGTTTTACGTCCTGAACCTTCAAGCCTATCCCTCCAAAATCCTCATTCAGACAAAATTATAGCACAGCGACTTTAACGATGCCCATGTAATGACTGCCCATAGAGCGAGTGGGAATACCAGCCCAAACAACCATGTGAATGGAGAGGCAACCGGAACATTGAGGAAACCAAGAAAGAGGCCGATATCTCCTGCAAGATAGAGGGTAAGTGGAAGGGTAGAAAAAACCGGCAACAGTGTGGAAAGTAAGAACGAGAGTATTGCACCCGGTAGGCTGAGCGCCTTGAAGACATTTCTTGTATCTTTGGTCCCGAAGCTCTTCTCAAGAAAGCCCCCGAACAATGAGAGCGTGAAAATCGTTGGAATCATTAGAATCAGGAAATTCATCATGAAAGCCCTATACTGAGATGCATTTGAAGACACATACAAACCGACAACCAGTATTATCAAAGAATATAGCGAGCTGACAACAATAGACTTTGAAAGCACAGATTTTATCCTTCTTATTGGAAACAACCATACGCCATCCCCAATCTGACGTTCAAAGGCAAATAGAGCCGTTGAAGAGACAGTTGTGTAGTTACTGAAAAGAAAGACTATAAGACCAAGGAGCTGCAGAACCCCGAAGCTGCTCAGAAGCGTAGGGTTAACAAACACTACTACAGGCACAAACAGTGAGGGATAGAGAAAGGCAAACGTCAGTTTAGGCTCCCTGACCAGCAGAAGGAGATCCTTAATAATCAAACCGAATAGTACGCTGTGTCTCCTAAACCTCTCTTTTGAATGAAGAGCTGCATTTCCTATTGGTCTTGTCATAAGCTTCTGAAGAACGGTTGGATAAACAAAGACTTCTAGGAAGCCAAGCAAAACAAACAAAACTGCCGAAGTAGTAACGAAAACAAGAAGATCCGTGGTCTCTCCGGTTATTGCCCTTACAAAGGGTGTCCAAGGTAGATATGGAGAGGTGATGACTCTCTGGAGACCTCCGAACTGATCGGCAACCTGATCCGGCCTTGCAAGATCTATAGTAGAGAAGTCCATGAAGCGCAACGTGAAAATGAAGACGAAGATAGTCACCATAGTCATCATGGCAGAGAGAGTCTTGAGAAACCGCCCCTTGGAAAGGAATACTATTCCAAAAGAGATAATTGCGGTTATCACCAGAGTGTCAAGCACAAATACAAACAACAAGACCAGGGCCATCCAGAATCTCCCTCCCGAATAGCCAAGCCCTCTCAGTGCAGCCATGAAGATCGGCGCAAATAGAAGTATGGGCAATCCTCCTGCAGCGAGAACCTCAAGCAGTTGTACATTCGCAACCGTAGACTTCTTAACCGGCAAGCTGAGCAGCATCTCAGCCCTATCGGAGAAGAAAAGATTCGAAACTACGATTGGAAGATCGCTACCCAGAAGTATAGAGAATATTATCGCGGAAAAAAAGGAGATGACTATTAGCTTCAGGTCGATTCCGGTAAGCTCTTTGAGCTGGTCGGATAAACCTGCAACTCTAGAGAAATTCGGAACAAGAAAGCCTCTCAGATAGAAAGTAATCGGAACACCTATAGCTATCACAATGATTACTGCAAGGAAAGTTGCAATAATCGCTCTCTTACCCTGCCTTGTCAGCATTCTGTAACCTTCTATAGTTCTCCACTTGAGTATAACTATGAAGTCTCTCATGTGTCTATTCTGCCACAAATTAGCCCGTGATTTCTTATAGCACATCCTAAAAAGCCTTCGGGTTTTGAGTCCAGGCAAATCCGCGTACATGCAAAGTGGTAGGAAGAACCACTCAATTCTATATGTAGGTCGCAGATGGAAGAAGACACTGCAAGTTCGAAGTTGTGAGTTCTGATGGTGAAACACCACATCCTGCTGAAGGATCGTGCGGGTTAACACTGTAGGCTCGGGTGTATATGCGCCGCGTTTGCTTGCGTAAAAGATCTATGCCAGTTAAGCTAGTCAAGATGAGTTCAGTCATTTTCAGAGTAACGACAGCAAAAAAGGGAGAGCAAGCTCTCCCTTCAAAGTGATTCTCTTATCAGTACTCGGGCATCTGTGGCATCGGAGCCTGAGGCTTTTCTTCGGGCTTCTCGGTCAGAGCCGCTTCGGTCGTTAGAAGGATTGCGGCAATAGAAGCTGCGTTCTGAAGAGCACTTCTTGTAACCTTTGCGGGATCAATGATACCGACCTTGAACATGTCTGTGTAAGTATCATTAAGAGCATCGTATCCAAACGCGTTATCATCGTTATGGAGTATCTTGTCGACAACTACTGCTCCGTCTAAACCGGCGTTCTCTACAATCTGCCTGATCGGAGTGTCGAGAGCCTTAAGAACTACCTTAACACCGATCTTGATATCAGGATTCTCTGTGCTATCGAAAAGCTCTTGAACGGATTTCTTGGCTCTTGCAAGAACAACTCCGCCTCCGGCTACGATTCCTTCCTCCACAGCTGCTCTAGTAGCGGAAAGGGCGTCCTCGATTCTGTGCTTCTTCTCCTTGAGTTCTGTTTCGGTTGCAGCGCCGACCTTGATCACTGCCACGCCGCCGGAAAGCTTTGCAAGCCTTTCCTGTAGAGTTTCTTTTTCGTATTCGGAAGTTGTCTGATCGATCTGAACTTTGATCTGACCGATTCTCTGCTTGATCTTTTCAGGATCTCCCTTTCCGTCAACGATTATGGTATCGTCCTTCTTAACCTTCACAACACCCGCGCTACCGAGATCGTTTATCGTTGCGTTTTCCAGAGTAAGCCCAACTTCTTCACTTATTACAGTGCCTCCAGTGAGAATGGCGATGTCCTGGAGCATTGCCTTTCTTCTATCCCCGAATCCAGGGGCCTTAACGGCTACTGAATCCAGTGTTCCTCTCAGTTTGTTCAGAACTAGAGTGGAAAGGGCTTCGCCTTCAATATCCTCGGCAATTATGACAAGCGGCTTTCCTGCCTGCGCGACCTTTTCCAGGATCGGAACAAGCGGTTTCACTGCCGATACTTTCTTGTCTGTGATAAGAATCAGAGGCTCTTTGATGATTGCTTCCATCTTCTCAGGATCGGAAACAAAGTACGGGGAGATGTAGCCTCTGTCAAACTGCATACCCTCGACGAATTCAACGTATGTTTCCAGAGTCTTTGAATCTTCTACCGTTATTACTCCATCCTGACCAACCTTGTCCATTGCTTCGGCTATAAGTTCGCCAATTTCAGTGTCATTGGCCGAGATAGCCGCAACGGAAGCGATATCTTCTCTTGAAGAAATCTTCTTGGAGAGAGATCTTATGTGAGAAACGGCAGTCTCGGTTGCTTTCTGGATTCCCTTCTTCATGAGAATAGGGTTGGCTCCGGCTGTAACGTTCTTCAAACCTTCCTTGATCATTGCATGAGCAAGAACTGTGGCTGTTGTGGTTCCGTCACCGGCAATATCATTTGTCTTGGAGGCTACTTCTTTTACGAGCTGCGCCCCAAGGTTTTCGAATTTATCTTCCAGTTCGATTTCCTTTGCAATCGATACACCATCATTGGTTATCGTTGGAGAACCCCAGCTCTTCTCGAGAACTACGTTTCTACCTTTCGGACCAAGCGTTATCCTAACTGCATCTGCTATAGCATCTACGCCTTTTTCAAGTGATCTTCGTGCTTCTTCGCTGTATTTCAGAATCTTAGCCATACTGATTCCTCCTTCAATCTTCGATCTTTGCCAGGATATCATCCTGATCGATGATTATGTAGTCTTCTTCATCGATCTTGATCTCCGTACCGGAATACTTGGAATAGAGGACCTTGTCGTTTTCCTTAAGGTCAATATCCTCGACTTTCTCACCAACTGCAATTACCTTCGCAGTCATCTGCTTTTCCTTCGCAGCGTCTGGAAGAACGATACCACCTGATGTCTTCTTCTCTTCCTCATAAGGCTTAATCAGTAATCTTGTACCAAGGGGAACTACCTTCATAAAAAGCCTCCTTTCGTATTGTATAGTTAGCACTCAAAGTAACAGTCTGCTAATAAATGATAAAACAACATTGTGATTTCTTCAAGGGCTTCCAGTGTTAAATGATCGTAAACATGAAAGATTAAGGGTGTTCGAGGGCGTTTATGCTCTTTTTCCCCAGGTTTTTCTGATTATCTTCGGCCCACTCTCGCCACTCGAGCTCACGGCTACGCAATCTCCAGTTTCAATATATTGGTAGAGTTACTAGTTCCAAAGGGAATGCCAGCGGTAAGAATTATCGTATCCCCGCTTTTCACAAGCTTAAGCTGTCTTGCAAGAGGCCCGGCAACTTCAACAAGATCGTCTGTAGAATTGCCAAGACCCATTAATACTGGATGAGCTCCCCAAACGAGGTTTAGCCTATAATACGTTGCTTCATTGGGAGTAACCGCAAGTATATGAGCCCTTGGCCTGAACCCCGAGACATTTCTTGCAGTGTGTCCAGAGAAAGTGGAGCTTACGATGACCTTCACCTTCAGCGCTTCGCTAATATCCCACGCTGCTCTGCAGATAGCATCTGTGTGATCGTCTGTTGAAACCTTTTCTCTTGTCCACCTCAGCAAACCGGGATCCTGCTTAAGATACCTTTCCGCTGATCTTGCCGTTAGATCCATAACTGTCACAGCTTCCAGAGGATATTTGCCAATCGAAGTCTCACCGGAAAGCATTATGGCATCAGTACCGTCAATGATCGCATTGGTAATATCCGTTGCCTCGGCCCTCGTTGGCGCTGGATTCTCTATCATAGATTCAAGCATCTGGGTTGCCGTTATCACGGGAATCCGCTTCTGATTGCCGACCCTAATGATCTTCTTCTGAGCGACCGGCACCTCCTCAACGGGTATCTCAACACCCAGATCGCCTCTTGCAACCATCATACCATCGGAAACTTCTGCTATCTTCTCAATGTTTTTCAGCGCCTGTTCCGTCTCTATCTTGGAGACTATAGGAATAGATCCTCCAAACTCCTCAACTACCTTCTTTGCGTGAAGAACGTCTTCTGGTCTCCTGACAAAGGATAGCGCAAAGTAGTCAACTTGTTCCTCGATTCCCAGTTCAATGAACCGCCTGTCTTTTTCTGTAATTGCCGGTATGCTTATGTCTATTCCCGGAAGGTTGATTCCTCTTCTGTGAGTTACAACTCCCCCACTCAAGATTCTTGTTCTAACTTCGGACTTTGTGACGGATAAAACCTTAAGCTTGATCTTTCCATCATCCATCATAATAAGATTCCCGGCCTTCACTTCCTCTGGGAGCTTATTGTAGTTAACACTTACAATCGTATCGTCTCCTTCAATGTCTTCAGTTGTAAGAACAAACTCGCCTCCCTTCGGGAGCTCCACATAAGGACTTCTGAAGACACCTGTTCTGATCTTTGGACCTGAAAGGTCCAGCAAGATCGTGAGCGGAGATCTCATTGATTGGCGAATCTCTTTCAATTTCCTGATTCTATCCTTGTGTTCAGTAATATTGCCATGAGTTGTATTCAGCCTGGCAACATCCATCCCTCTCTGTATGAGAGCCCTCAGCATTTCCGGAGTCTCAGTAACAGGTCCGATAGTGCAGACAATCTTCGTCTTTCTCAAAGCAGATCACCCCGTCAGGAGAGTATTTTCGCCATTTCAACCAGTTCCACATCCAACGTCCTTTTGTTGGAAAGAACTTCTTCGAGAGGTACAGCGGCGATTTTTCCGCTTTTCAATGCCATCATAAGGCCGCCTTCTTCCTTTTCGAGCACCTTAATGGAAGCGTATCCCATTCTCGAAGCGAGAACCCTGTCAAAAGCAGTCGGTGAACCGCCTCTCTGAATATGACCTAAGATGGTTATTCTCGTCTCGTACCCAATCCTGTGTTCTACATGTCTGGCAACAGTGTAGGCACTTGATGCACCTTCGGCAACTACAATGATGCAGTTGATCTTTCCTCTTTTCCTTTCTTTTAAAATCTTATCGGCTATTGATTCATAATCTACGGGAAGCTCCGGAACGATTATTGCTTCGGCTCCAACCGCAATACCCGAAGCAAGTGCCACATAACCGGAATTTCTCCCCATGACCTCTACTACAAAGGCTCTTTCATGCGAAGAAGCCGTGTCTTTGAGCTTCTGAATTGTTTCGACACAGGTATTCAAACACGTATCCACCCCGATACACATGTCTGTCATAGCAATGTCGTTATCTATTGTTCCCGGAATGCCGACAACTGGAATTCCGTTTTCTTCCATAAGCAGTTTTGCACCGGAAAGACTCCCCTCTCCTCCGATGACAATAAGAGCTTCAATGTGATTATTTCTCAGGACTTCGGCAGCCCTAGCTCTGCCTTCCTCGGTCTTGAACTCTTCGCATCGGGAACTCCTGAGGACCGTTCCACCTTTCTCCATTATTCCTCCGACCGAGGAGTAGTCCATATCGACGAACTCTTCATCAAGCAGACCAGAGTACCCTCTCCTAATTCCTACAACGGCTATTTCATCTGTCTGGGCAGTTCTTACAGCTGCCCTTATAGCTGCATTCATCCCTGGCGAATCCCCTCCACTGGTGAGGACCCCGACCTTCTTTATCATCATTATCCCTCCTAACGATGACTGCACTTAGCTAACCGACTACATTCTAGCACATTGCAATTCTAAAATCACCAGCTAGAAATGCGTCCAGAAGTTAACTTATCTAATTACTTGGTGTATAATTTCAGGTGAAACAGGAGGTGATCGAATGAAGGTCCTCAAGTCAGGAATTCCGGAGTTTGAAGCAAAAATGTATCAGGAAATCCTTCTAAAAGAAGGAATCTTCTCGGAACTGGTGGATTCTCATTTCGCATACACCGACAGTGTTTACTTTGGTTCGGGCGGCTTGGTGGACATTATTATAGCCGACGATGATTTCGAAGAAGCCGTTCAGATCTTTGAAGACTTGCAAGAGAGGGGGAGGGAAGAAACGGATGAGTGATCTAAAGAGAACGCCGCTTTACAGCGAACATGTGAGACTAAAGGGAAAGTTGGTTGATTTTGCTGGATGGGAGATGCCTTTGCAGTTTGATTCTATAATCAACGAGCACAATCTTGTCAGGAAGAAAGCCGGCCTCTTTGATGTCTCGCACATGGGAGAAATCGAAATTGTGGGACCCGACGCTATTCGATTTTCGGACTATTTGATAACAAACTCTGTCTCTTCGCTGAAGAACGGAGCCATAGTCTATTCTCCAATGTGCAATGAAAATGGTGGGATAGTCGATGACGTATTGGTCTACAGAATAGGCAATGGAAAGGTGATGTTCGTAGTTAACGCTTCAAACAAAGACAAAGATTTCGAGTGGATCAAGAAAAACAAGGGTGCTTTCGACGTGCAAATTAAAGACGCATCCGACGACTTTGCGCAGATCGCCTTTCAGGGACCTCATGCAGAGGAGATATTACGGGAAATATCGCAGGTCAAATTGGCGGACATTCCCTTCTACCATTTCGTGTACGGCAGAGTGAACGGCATCCAGGCGTTGGTTTCTCGTACAGGCTATACGGGAGAAGACGGGTTTGAACTGTATATCGACCCTCAGGGTGCTATCCCTCTTTGGAGAAAGATACTTGAGACGGGAGCTGATTTAGGTGTGAAGCCTATCGGCCTTGGAGCAAGAGATACACTAAGGTTTGAGGCTTCCTACATGCTTTATGGCAACGAACTCACCGATGAGACAACCCCTCTTGAGGCTGGTCTCAAATGGACGGTAAAGATGGACAAAGACTTCATCGGCAAAGCTGTTCTGGAAGAACAACTAGCAAACGGGACAAAATACAAGCTCAAGGGACTAGAACTATCCGGCAGGAGTATCGCGAGGCATGGATTTGAGGTCTTTGACGGTGAGAAGAAGGTCGGTTGGATCACGAGCGGAGTATTTTCTCCAACGCTGGGCAAATCTCTCGCTCTAGCATATCTGGAAAAGGATTACTGGAAGAGCGGCTCAGAAGTGCAGGTCGAAATTCGATCGAAGAAGGCACCTGCTGTAGTTGTCAAAACACCTTTCTATAGAGGCTCTGTAAAATCGAAAAGTTAAGGAGGAGATTTGTAATGAAGAAGTTCGCGGCAACTCACGAATGGGTATCGATTGAAGGAAAGGTAGCAACAGTTGGTATTTCAGATCACGCTCAAGACCATCTGGGTGACATTGTGTATGTAGACCTTCCCGAAGTAGGCAAGTCTCTTAAGAAGGGCGATGTCTTCTGCACGATAGAGTCTGTAAAAGCGGCAAGTGACATCTACGCTCCCGTAAGTGGGAAAATCGTTGAGGTGAATGAGGAGCTTGATTCCTCACCCGAGAAGATTAACGATGATGCCGAAGGAGAAGGCTGGATAGTGAGAATTGAAGTTGCAGATGAATCGGAACTTGACAGTCTGATGGACTTGGAGGCGTATAAGAAGCACTGTGAAGAGGAGGGCTAATATGCCTGAGTTTTCTTATCTGCCCCAGACCAACAAGGATGTCGAGGAAATGCTGGAGGTAGTTGGCGTCAAGAGCGTTTCGGAGCTTTTCAAGGATATCCCCGATAAGTTTGATGTCGATATCTCAATACCCGAAAGCAAGGATGAATTCAGTGTACTCAGAGATCTGAAAGAACTTAGTGAGAAAAACATAACGCTTGAGGACCTGTCCGTCTTCAGAGGGGCCGGTGTGTACAAACACTTCGTTCCAAGCGTGGTTCAGGCGATCGCATCGAGAGGCGAGTTTCTCACCGCATATACACCTTACCAGGCAGAAGTCTCACAGGGGACTCTTCAGATGCTGTTTGAATTCCAGACGATGATCTGCGAGCTAACAGGAATGGATGTAGCAAATTCATCTATGTACGATGGCGCAAGCGCAGCTGCAGAAGCCGCGCTGATGGCTGTTAGGGTAAGAGGGGGTCAGAAGGTTCTGGTTTCGGGGTCACTTCATCCCGAGTATATAGATACGATCAAGACCTACTGTTTTGGCAGTGACATAAGCGTTGAAACCGTTGCTTTCGATTCCGAAACAGGACAGGTGGATTTTGCCGATCTAGAAAAGAAACTCACCGAGGATACTTCCGGTTTTGTGCTGGGCTACCCAAACTTCTTCGGAATAATCGAGAACATTTCGGAGGTTCGAACCAAAATCGGCGAGAAGACAATGCTTATAGTAAGCGCTGACCCAATCGCTCTCGGAATACTTGAAGCTCCCGGAAAGCTTGGAGCCGATATTGTTGTGGGAGAAGGTCAATCGTTGGGCAATTCTCCTTCATTTGGCGGACCGGGTCTAGGCTTCTTCGCGTCAAAAGAGAGCTATATAAGAAAGATGCCCGGAAGAATTATCGGAGAGACAAAAGACAGTGATGGACGCGCAGGGTATGTCATGGTTCTCCAGACCCGGGAACAACATATCAGAAGAAGTAAGGCCACATCCAACATTTGCTCGAACCATGCATTCAACGCACTGATCGCTTCAATCTACATGAGTATGATAGGTTCTGATGGGATAAGAGAGATCGCGAAAAGATCTTTTGACAAAGCTCATTATTTGGCAGAGAGAATTGGAAGAACAGATCGTGTGCGGCTGGTCTTCACAGGCCCCTTTTTCAACGAATTCGTTGCACAGTTTGACTGTAACTTGAAAGAGTTTAACGAACAGCTACTAGAAGACAAGATATTAGGACCGCTAGAACTGGAAAGGTTTAATGAAGAGATGAAGGGTTATGGGCTTATCTGTACAACAGAAGCTAATCTTAACGAGGAGATTGAGTTTTTTGCCGGCAGACTGGAGGAGATATCATGACGATTTTCGATCTTTCAACTGAAGGAAGAAAGGCCTTTCATCTCCCGAAAGAAGAGAGCTACGGTTATGACCCTTCAGATCTGCTACGTGAGGACTGGTTGAGAGAGAAGAATCCCGGTCTTCCTCAGCTTAGCGAGCTTCAGGTAATCAGGCATTACACCGGACTCTCGGAGAAAAACCACTCAGTTGATACCGGTTTCTATCCTCTTGGATCATGTACAATGAAGTACAATCCAAGGCTCAACGAGAAAGTCGCTGGTCTTGAAGGTTTCAGTCAGATACACCCGTACCAATCTGAAGAGACTGTCCAGGGAGCTTTAGAAGTGATGTTCAACTTACAGAACTCTCTGTGCGAGATCACCGGAATGAGCAACTTCACTCTTCAACCGGCCGCAGGGGCACATGGCGAGCTGGTCGGAATGCTTCTGATGAAAAAATACTTCGAACTGAGGGGTGAAAGCAACAGAAAGAAGGTTATTGTACCTGACTCAGCACATGGGACTAACCCCGCCTCGGCAGTCATGGCAGGCTTTGAGGTCGTCGAAGTACCTTCAGGAAGCAATGGAAGGGTTGCCCTTAATAGCCTTGTTGAGATGCTTGATGAAGACGTAGCAGGAATAATGCTTACCAACCCGAACACAGTGGGCCTTTTTGAAAACGAGATCTGCGAGATTCAGGAGGCCGCGCACAAGAAGGGCGCTTTGCTCTATTATGACGGCGCCAATCTCAATGCGATAATGGGCCACGCGAGGCCAGGCGACATGGGTTTTGATATCGTTCACTTAAACTTGCACAAAACCTTTTCGACACCTCATGGAATGGGAGGCCCCGGAAGCGGCCCTGTGGGAGTGAAGAGCTTTCTTGCAGACTTGCTACCTGTTCCTGTGGTTAATTTTGATGGTCGGAAGTTCTCACTTGATTACAATCTTCCGAATTCAATAGGAAAAGTTAGGAGTTTCTACGGTAATTTCGGTGTTTTACTGAAGGCTTACGCATACATATTATCCATGGGCGGCAATGGTCTCAAGAGAGCTAGCGAGATGGCCGTCTTAAATGCCAACTATCTTCGAGTCAAACTCAACAAGCTCATTCCGACTGCCTATCCCGATATATGCATGCATGAATTCGTTCTGAAAGGCAGCAAGCTTGTATCAGAATATGAAGTGAAGACCCTGGATGTTGCCAAAAGACTCCTAGACTACGGAATACACCCTCCTACAGTCTACTTTCCGCTGATTGTGGATGAAGCATTGATGATAGAACCTACAGAGACTGAGACCAAAGAGGCTCTAGATGCTTTTGCCGATACTTTCGAGAAAATTCTGAAAGAGGCAAAGGAGGATCCCAGCATACTTAAAGCTGCTCCTCAGAAGACAGTTGTCGGAAGACTTGATGAAGCAACTGCTTCAAGAAAGCCAAAGACAAGGTGGAGCAAGGGAACTTGATATTGAAACTTGAAAAGTGCTGTGATATCATAGTTTCAGCAGAGCAGGCGTAGCTTCAATCGGTCGAGCGCCGCCTTGGTAAGGCGGAGGTTGTGAGTTCAAATCTCATCGCCTGCTCCATCTTTATAACCGGACGAAAGTCCGGTTGTTTTTTGAGCATGCGAAAAAGTACTAATTTTGGATCTTATTACAATCTATGCTAGAATGAAAATGTAACTTTCTTTGCGTAGCTATAACCATCCAGTTCTCCTTGTAAGGCTTTGAACGGTATTTGTAAGCAATACGACTGTAACCTCCGGTAAGAACACTGTGAGTCTAGCTCCGTTTACGGTCAGATTTGGCAATTCTTTGCTTTTTTGGGTGGATGTATAGGTACTCTCGCTGTTCGGTGCGTTCTATTCAGGGGTGAAGTCTGTGTTTGATTTCTATTCAAAGCCAAGAATAATCCTGGTGGGAAGAAGCCAGAAGGATGCAAGAAGGTTAATTGAGGCTTTCGATGATCGTTTTGACGTCAGATACGTCGAAGAGGTGTCTGACGAGTTTGGTCGATTTTCAGATGCTATGATCTTTGATTATGTCAGTGAAGACATCATCAATAATCTTCGTGCAGGAACAATTCCATACCTTTGCCTTGTCGGAAGTGAGAAGTCAATAGAGAAGTTCTCCCTGGTACCTGGCGAGTATTTGCTAAAGGGACCGGGTTATCTGCATTATCTTCCCGAAATCGTCTACTCAATGCTTGAAAAGCACCGACTTCAGAAGACTCTGGATTTCGAGCGAGAAAAGTATATGGGACTCGTCAATAGTATGGGATGCGGAATGCTCATCCTTAGAAAGAGAGATGGAAACGTAATCTTCTGTAATAAGGTTGCGCAGAGCCTTCTCGGGTACTCAGAAGAAGAGATCGAGAAGATGAGTATACAGGATCTTTTATACGATGAACCCTTTGCCTTGCAGACTATTCTTGGTAGAGAGAACTTTGACATCGATAGAGAGATCGTAATGCTGACGAAGGCCGGGGGGAAAATCTACGTGATTTTCAACACTTCAGAAATGTTATACGGTGCAGAGAGAGTTGTACAACTAACATTCATGGACGTTTCGAAGCAGAAGAGGGATAGGGAAGAACTAATCTTCCAATGGCGTTTTCTGGACAATGCTGAGGAGATTGCGATAGCCGTTGACGAGAAGGGAAGAATAGTCTATCTGAACAGATTTGCTGCGGAGATTCATGGTTATGATCTTGAGGAAATGATAGGGGACAGTCTCACTTCGTATCTGGTGCAAGACGAGGTAGAAGCAAAGTCCATGCAATTCTCCATTATGAAGTCTGGAAAATGGAAAGGAAGACACCTGCACAAGAGAAAAGACGGTTCCGTATTTACTGTAGAAGAGAAAAGAAGTATGTTGAGAGTCGATGAGAATGTATATGAGCTTGTGATTGGAATTGACGTCACCGAGAGCATCGAGCTTCAGAAACGAGCCAATCTCCATTCACTGCTCCTCAACGGAACGGGAGACCTGGCTGTCGCGACAGACATGGAGAATAGATTGATCTACATGAATGAAGCTGCCGAAGAATACTTCAACACAAAACTCGAAGAAGAACAAGGAAGAAGTTCTAACGAAACGAATTCTAAGACTCTTCGGGCCTTTCTTGAGATGGCTGCATCTAGATCTTCTGAATCATCAGGAGAGAGAATAAGATTCCCCGCCAACAGCAACTCAGAACCCCCAGTTGAGTTCACCAAGAAGATTGTGCGCGATTCCGGCAGAGAGGTAGGCACCATCTTTCTAGGAAGGCAGACGGACTAAGTAATAAGCTGTAACAAAGATTAAGCAATTAATGGTAGTTGCATTTCCCCGCATAAGCGGCCATATTGGTTGAGTCATTCTAGATTCCGAAACCGAGCTACTATGAGTCTTGCCGTTCAAGCACCTCTTCGTGAACGACATCATGACGATTGACTGACAAGCGCAATAATTGACGGACTAGTTCATCATTGCCATCTGATCGTTTTTACGGGAAGAAGTTACAGATTTGAGCACTCTAACATAAGAGGCTAAACAGTTAATCCTGGGTTCTGGATTTTTATCTTGCCAAGTACTGTATTTCCTAGGCCAAAAACATTCAGTAATGATTTGTGATTGGCATTCTCCAGTCTTTCCCAAACGCTCTTTTGGAAACCTTTATCCCAGGAGCGCACTGCTTGCGCTTGTACTCGTTCTTTCTCAACAGTTTCAGCGAATGCTCTACTGTCGACCTTTCGAACCCCTCGAGTACGATCTCCTCCGCTGAGAGACCTTCTTCTATGTGAAACCTGAGGATTTCATCTAGAATCTCATATGGAGGGAGAGTGTCCTGATCCTTCTGACCTTCCTTAAGTTCTGCCGACGGTGCCTTCAAGAATACATTGCTCGGAATGACATCTTTCTCTTCAAGTTCATTCAAGCGTTCTGCGATCATATAGACCTGAGTCTTGTAGAGATCCTTAAGAACCGCAAGTCCACCCGCCATATCTCCGTAGAGAGTTGAGTATCCCGTTGCCATCTCACTCTTGTTGCCTGTTACAAGTACAAGCCATCCAAACTTGTTTGAAAGCGCCATGAGAATGTTTCCCCTGATTCTTGCCTGCAGGTTTTCTTCAGTAACATCTTCCGCTGCATCCTTGAAGGTAGTCTTTAAGGCCTTTAGAGTAGAATCCACTATGCTCTCGATCGGTACCTCAAGGATCTCAATTCCCAGATTCTCTGCAAGCTCCATTGCATCTCTTCTAGACTCATTCGAGGTTATTCGTGAAGGCATGAACACGCCTTTGACATTGTTTTTACCTATCGCCCTTACTGCAAGAGCCGCTACTAGGGAGGAGTCCATTCCTCCACTTAGCCCAAGAACTATCCTCTCGAAGTTGTTCTTCTTCAAGTAGTCTCCTATACCAAGTTCCAAAGCGGCTATCAACTCGTCGCATTTACTCAGTTCTGATTCTCTTCGAACAGCAAGCTCTGAAGCTGTTTCTCTGTATGATGGTTCAACTGTCACTTCTTCGATACTCACGTTCTTGGAGTAGACCTTCCTTTTTCCTTCAAAGAGGTTGTATCTGGTGGAAATATCTGTGTCTATGTCCAGCACAAGCAGATCTTCCTCAAAGGCCCTCCCGACCACCAGCCTTCCGTCTGGCATTGCTACGCAGCTCCTTCCATCGAATACTAGATCATCCTGAGCACCAACCAGGTTACAGTAGGCTATGGTGCTGGAATACTCCATCGCTCTCGTCAGCAGAAGAGAAGACCGGGTTTTATGCTTCTGCGAGGTGAACGGTGAAGCAGATAGATTGAGAATAAGATTCGCTCCCGCAATAGTCTGATCATTTATTGGGCCAGACGGCACCCAGAGGTCCTCGCAAACATTGATCCCAATCTTTGCTTCGCCAAATCTAACGAGAAGCGGGTGTGCTCCTGGAGAGAAGTATCTTCTCTCGTCAAACACAGAGTAATTGGGCAAACTCATCTTTTGATAGACTGATTTGATTTCCCCTCTCTGGAGAATTGCTGCCGCGTTATAGATCTCATTGACGAAGTCAACAAATCCAAGAACGATCATTGCTTTGCTTCTGGCAGTTTGACCCGCGATTTCTTTGAGCACAGCGAAATTCTCTCTTAGAAACCCTGTATTCAGCAAGAGGTCCTCAGGCGGATAACCGGTTATCGTAAGCTCAGGGAATAGAACAATTCCTGAATCAAGCGCTGTCGCCCTGTCGATCGCTTCGATTATCTTCCTTTTGTTTCCATCAAGATCCCCAACCGTCGTGTTTATCTGAGCAAGCGCCGTCCTGACTATCATTTCGAGACCTCCCTGACGTATTCGAAATGGCTTATGAATTGATTTGCAACGTCCCTAGACTCGATTATAACAACTATCTCGCGGTTTTTTCCCCATCCGCTAAGTGATGCGTTGGCCGATCCCGTAATCACGATGTTTCGATCTATTACGAACGTTTTATCGTGAATAGTTATGGAAACACCACGTGATACCTCCATTCCGGTTGTGAGATAGTCTTTGAGCGGAGAATCTTCGTTCCAGCTGTCAACCATCCCAAAAACCCTAACCCCTTTTGAAGCACAGAACTTCAAAGCCGCGAGAATTTTGGGATCTGTAAAAGCGAACATGGCGAATCGGATCTCCTCTTTGGCACTCATCAACTCCTTGATTACTCTCTTGCGCGCTTCTTCAGAAGGGCAGAGAAATAGGGTCATATTTCCGACGCTTGTCACTCCTCTTGAGTCTCCAGTCAGAATCGCCTTGTAGTAATCAAGAAACAGGGAGGCAAGTTTTTCCGACTCAATCATGATGAAGCTATTTGAGTCCTCTCTGAGGCTACCCTCGGTGAAGTTTCCTGTTCCGAAGACCACTATTTGACTATCAACAACGATGAATTTCGAATGAACGAGCGCCGCGGTTGTGTCAGTCATAACCTTAAACTGAGGAGACTTCGCAAAGGTTCTCGAAACAGTGGAATTGTCAATCACAACCGAGACATTGAGACCTTTGATGTATAGGCGGTTGAGGCAGTCAATCACCTCCTGCTCGTCAAGGGAATAACTTACAAGAACCACTTCTTCCTGCGCTCTTTCCAGTATTTCAACTATCCTTTCAATGGCTCTCCCGTCATCGGTGAAAAAAACCGTGGGAAGAGTTACAGCAACCAATAAAATAACAACCGCCAGAAAAAATCTCTTCATACAAATCACCGTAACAAAAAAGCGGAGAACTCACGTTCCCCGCCTGGTGGAGACGAAGGGATTCGAACCCTCGGCCTATACAATGCCATTGTATCGCGCTCCCAACTGCGCTACGTCCCCACTCAAGAAAAATTATACTCTACCAGGTTTCACATTTCAAGAGGTAGACAACGATCAAGCATGCTTTCTGTTCTCGACTCGCTTGAGCCATTCGATAACCACCGGACTGGAGATGTAAAGAGAGGAGTATGTTCCAACTATCACACCAACCAGCATTCCAAATGCAAATGGCCTCAAAACCTCTCCGGAGAATATGAAGAGCGTTAGAACCGCAAGGAACGTCGTCAAAGAGGTATTGATAGACCTGACTATCACATCGTTGATGCTTGTGTTGACTACTGTCTCTATTGTCTTGCCTCTCATCTTCTTGGTGTTTTCTCTGATTCTATCGTAGACTACGATAGTGTCATTCAAAGAGTATCCAACAAGCGTAAGAAGAGATGCTACTACCGGTGCATTGAATTCAATTCCGAAAATACTGTAGAAACCCATTACGATAATCACATCATGTATCAGAGTAATAATCGCGCCAACTCCGAATGAAAACTTGAATCTAATTGTTATATACAACAACAGAAGAGCCATCGACACGATGACTGCAATCCAGGCATACCCTCTGATTTCCTGAGCTGCATAACCGGAGATTGTACTAACAGATAGAATATTACTCTCCGTTACTCCCTCGCTCTCAAGACCGGCCAGGATCTTTGATGTCACCGATTCGTCGCTTTCGCTAGTGTTAACGATTATCGAGAATCTGCTTCTTTGTTCGGAAGAACCTTCTTCAATCAAAGGCCTCTGTTTAATGATTCTAGCTGCGGCAAAGCTTGGGTCCTCTGCACTGAGGAGCTCTCGGATCTCCGCTACGGTCATGTCAATATCGGGAACGGATACGCTGATTTCAATTCCACCAGTGAAATCCACTCCGAAATTGAAGCCCTTGGTAAAGATGAAGACAAGTGAAACAAGAATCAGTACAAGAGAAAGAGCAATGAAGTACTTTCTTTTTCCAACAAAGTCAGCTTTGAAGGTCATCTTGCATCTCTCCCTTCCGTTTCAACTTCGACATAGTGATGAGGCTTCAAGCTTCCCGACATTCCAGTCAAGACCGTTCTCGACACAACGATGTTTGTGAACATGGCGCCTATAACACCGATTATCAAAGTAATAGCGAATCCCTTCACTGTACCCGTTCCAAAGTAGAAGAGAACTAGTCCGGCAAGAATTGTGGTGAGGTTCGCGTCAAAGATCGTCCATACAACTTTCGAAAATGCCGAGTCTATAGCGTTCTCTGGCGTCTTGCCCAGTCTTAGCTCTTCCTTTATCCTCTCAAAGATCAGCACATTTCCATCGACCGTCATTCCTATGGTCAGTACGATACCAGCTATACCGGGTAATGTAAGTATTGAACCGGTCAGCGAAATCATGCCAAACAGGAGGATCGCATTGTACAACAGCGCAAGATCGGCTACGAGACCCATCTTCTTATAGAAGATAACCATGTAGATCATAATAATGAAAATTCCTGCAACCCCCGCCCACAGACTTGCATTGATGATATCTCTGCCGAGAGTAGGAGAGAGAACCCTCTTATTAAAGGATGCAAGATCGACTGGAAGGTTTCCACTTCCGACCAAAATCGACACTTCTCTAGCCTCTTCAATCGAATTCAAACCTTCGATAACTGCGTTACCATCAGAGATTTGAGACTGAACAAGCGGAGCTATAATCACCCTGTCATCCAGTACTATGGCGAGTCTCTTCTTGATGTCTGAATCGGCATAAGTGGACTTCACAGAAGTGATGTCCCTGAAGGTTCGAGCACCGTCTGAACTGAACTTCAAAGAAACCATGAAACGTCCCTGGCCAGGTCTCGGTTGATTATTGACGAGAGCCTTGGCATCGGTGACTACACTTCCGTCTAGTTCAGCATAACTTGAACCTACGCTAATCATTGGACTGATAAAGTACCAGGTATTGTTCTGTACTCCGCCAACATACTCCCCGTAGTGAAGCTCCTTAACCCAGTAAGGTTCGGCTCCCTGAAGTTTCCTCCTGCTAATCTCTAGGGACATACCTGCAGGGATCGAGGGCGTAGAAACCGAGGTCTCGATAGCAAGAACATCGGCAAAGTAGAGTTTACCTGTCTTCCCAACAAGATTCTCCGCTCTCGAAACGTCAGTAATTCCAGGAATTTGGACTCTTACTCTTACCGGCGGAATATCCTCGCCAAATGAGATTCCTGTGGTCACTTTTTCTACGGTTGCCTCTGTGAATCCTGCAGCATCTAGCCTTGCCCTTAAGACTTCAATAACCCTGTCTGCAAGGGCATTCATTTCTGAATCTGACACATCGGTAACCATCTGGTACTCAAGAAGAGCTCCACCCTTTATATCAAGCCCTAACTTGATGTTTGCAGCTAATTTGTCGAGGAAGCTGCTATCGGCTGGCGCACTACCATGTGGTATTAACAGCGGGAGCAATGCTGCAATCAACACCACCATGGTGACGATCAAACGTTTTCGGTTTGCTCTCATACGGACTTTGCCCGAAAGACTCGGACAGACACCCCCTTCCAATATCTACGAATATAACTGAAACTATTACTGCTTAACATTTACGTCGGGTTCTACTTCTTCCTTTTCATTCTCACCCTTGTTCACTACAACGGCGATCGCCTTTCTTGTGACGTCCAGTTCCGTACCGGTGCCGGTCCTGATCCTGAGACTATCCGGTTTTATCATGGTAATCTTCCCGATTATTCCGCCGGCTGTGACGACTTTATCACCAACCTTAAGCTTCTCCATCATCTGCTTGAACTGCTTATCCCTCTTTCTCTGAGGCATAATTATCAAGAAGTAGAAGAAGGCAACCATAAGGACTAGCCAGATAATAATCCCCGAAAAGCCCCCAGTTGAAGCCCCAGCATCCGCCGAAGGAGCCGCTACATCTCCGGCCGGGGCATATGCTATGAAACTAAGGATTGAAAACATTTACATACCTCCTGTCATGGTTAGAGCACCTGTATGATTTTACCAGAATAGACTATCCAATTCAACTAACAAGCCTTTTTGGAGTTCAGTCGCTCATAATACGAAAAGTCTTACATGATATAATTCCGTTGACGAATGGAAGAAAGGGAGGAAGATCATGAATAGCCTGCTAAAAGATGCCGAAAGCAGAATGAAAAAAAGTGTTGAAAAGATCGTTGAAGAGTACGGTCAGATGAGAACGGGTAGACCTTCTCCTGCCCTTCTTGAGTCTGTAAAAGTCGATTATTACGGGGTCCTTACTCCGATCAATCAGATGGCGACAATCACCGTGACTGAAGAAAGATCACTGATTATTAAGCCTTGGGATAAGACCGTTCTCAGTCAGATTGAAAAGGCCATCTTTGCGTCAAAACTAGACCTTACACCAATTAATGATGGAGCAAACATTAAGCTAAATTTCCCTATACCGACAACGGAACAGAGAGAAAAATGGGTGAAGCTCGCAAGAGACAATTCGGAAAAGGGTAAAATAGCGATTCGAAACATTCGAAGGGACGCGATAAAGGAAGCTAGAGATCTTGAGAAGGCTTCTGAAATGACCGAAGATGACCTGAAGAAATTTGAGGAGGATATTCAGGAACTTACGAACAAGTACATAGAAGAAATGGACAAGGCTTTCGAGAAGAAGAGCAAGGAGATCATGGAGTTTTAATGTCCCTTCCCGTTCACGTTGCTTTCATAATGGATGGAAACGGCCGTTGGGCTCAGAGGAGAGGACTCGAGAGAATTGAGGGGCACAAGAAGGGGGCAGAAATTGCAGACTCCGCCTCTCATTGGTGTGCCGATCTCGGTATTAGTTATGTAACTCTCTATGCATTCTCAACGGAAAACTGGAGACGACCCAGGCAAGAAATAGATTTCCTTTTCCAACTGATGCTCATTTACATAAGCAGCAAGCTCGACAATATGCTGGAAGAGGGAGTGAGGATGCGCTTCATTGGAAGATTGAATGAACTCCCTCAGAAACTCAACGAGTTCACAAAAGAAATCGAGAAGAAAACCTCACTGTGCAGGAAACTGAATGTTATAGTTGCTTTGAATTATGGAGGAAGGGCAGAGATTGTCGATTCAGTCAACAGAGTTATTGAGAGCGGAAAGCATAGGGTATCTGAAGAGGATATAGAAGAGAACTTGTATCTCCCCGATGTGCCTGAACCAGACCTGATAATAAGGACTTCTGGGGAAAAGAGAGTAAGCAACTTCTTAACCTGGCAGTCGGTTTACAGCGAGCTCTTCTTCACAAGAACCTTGTGGCCTGATTTCGAGAAAGAGGAATTTGAGAGGATATTGGATGAGTACTCTAAACGCAAGCGAAGGTTTGGTGCATTGAGCTGATGAAGAAGATCTCGGAGACAAATATCAGAATAGTTACGGCTGCAGTTGTGGCACCTTTCGTGGTTCTCTGTTTCGCAAATTACTACTCCTTCATTGGTCTGGTATCTGCCGTTGTTCTCTTTTCGAACTACGAATACTTGAAGTTCAGCCTGAAGGACAGTAATCATCAGACAGTTAGAATTGCCCTGTCAGGTATTATTCCTGCAATAATCGTAATATACGGGATACTGCTTGACAGGTTCAACGATGTTGAAACTTTTGCTCCGAGACCTGAACTGATTTTCGCAGTGGGGGTAATTGCACTTGCGTCTGTGGTGATAGTAACAGTATCCAATGTTAGAAGTGCCAAAGAGATTATTGCCAATTCTGTGTTCTCATTAATCTATGTTGGTTTCGATTTGGCATTTTTCTATCACATCTATCTAGGATTTGGTTCTTCAATGGCCTTGATGGCTCTCACATCGGTGTGGCTCTTCGACACGGGAGCTTATTTCATAGGTAAACGCTTCGGTCGGATCAGAATATCTCCAAGTTATAGCCCTAAGAAAAGTCTCGAAGGTGTAATCGGAGGATATGTTACCACGCTTCTCTTCATGCTGCTTTTCGTCTCTATGAGTAAGCTCGTAGGACTCTACAACGGACCCGATCTCGGGATACCCCATTTCATGGTTCTGGCGGTTGTTGTATCCGTATTTGGCACTATTGGAGACATTGTGGAGTCGTCTTTCAAGAGGTATCACGGCGTTAAAGATTCCGGTAATCTACTTCCCGGCCATGGTGGTATGCTAGATCGAATAGATGGTGTTCTTTTTGTAACACCCATGTTCTATATATTCCTTACTCTTTTGACTTAAGGGGGCTAACCAATGAAATTCATGACCGGAGCTGAGATAAGGGAGAGTTATCTCAACTTCTTTGAATCGAAGGGCCACAAAAGAATACAGAGTGCTTCTCTTATCCCTAACGATCCACAACTGATGTTCACTGTTGCCGGTATGGTTCCTTTCAAACCAATCTTCTGGGGAAAAGTCGAAGCCACATACAAGAGAGTCACAACTTGTCAAAAGTGTGTGAGAACCAACGATATTGAAAATGTTGGTAGAACTCCCAGACATCAGACTTTTTTTGAAATGCTTGGAAACTTCTCGTTTGGAGATTATTTTAAGAGAGAAGCAATAAAGTGGGGCTGGGAGTTCGTTACGGAGCATTTGGCTCTACCGGATGAGCTCCTATGGGTTTCGATTTACCTAGATGACGATGAAGCGTTCTCAATATGGAGAGATGAAGTCGGAGTCCCCGAGAAGAAGATTGTTAGGCTTGGGAAGGCGGATAATTGGTGGGGACCAGCCGGCCCTTCGGGTCCTTGTGGACCTGATTCAGAGATTTTCATAGACAGGGGTTACGGAAACAACTGCCCTGATCCCGAAAACTGCAGTCCTGCTTGTGACTGCGGAAGATTCCTTGAATTCTGGAATCTTGTATTTACTGAGTTTAACCAGGATGAGGAAGGAAATCTCTCCTATCTAGAAAGAAAGAATATCGATACCGGATTCGGGCTTGAACGAGCTGCCTCGATTCTTCAGAATGTCGACTCAAACTTCGATACTGATCTGTTCATACCCATAATCAGGAAGATAGAAGAGCTTCTGGGAGTCAAGTACAAGGAGAAGGAAATCTCCGATGTCTCGATCAAAGTTATCGCAGATCATGCGAGATCAATTGCATTCATGGTTTCCGACGGAGTCTTACCTTCCAATGAGGGAAGGGGTTACGTGCTCAGGAGAGTCCTAAGGAGGGCTGTGAGGCACAGTTCTTTACTTGGCTACGATTCTCCATTTCTTTACAGAATAGTGGAGACGGTCGCTGAACAGATGGGGAACGTATATCCAGAGCTAAAAGACCGGCTTTCGTTTACGCAGGAAATCATAATGAAAGAGGAGGAGAGATTTCTTTCAACGCTGCTGAACGGCGAGAAGAGGCTTAAATCAATTCTAGTAGATAAGAAGGAACTGTCTGGCTCCGAGTTGTTCATTCTTCACGACACTTATGGATTTCCACTGGAACTTGTCGAAGAGATCGTTGCAGATACCGGCGTTACACTAGACAAAGAAGGTTATGAAAGAGAAATGAAGTTGCAAAGGGAGAGGGCAAGAGAGGCGTTGGGAGACAGGAAATATCTGGGAAACATCGAGGTCTACTCCAGTATCTTTCCAACGACCGGCAATTCAAAATTCACAGGTTACTCGAGACTTGAAGACAGATCGACCATAGTCGCGATTTTAAAGGACGGCGATGCCGTGGAAGCCCTTGAAGAAGGAGAGACTGGAGACGTCATCCTTGAAAAGACTCCCTTCTATCCCGAAAGAGGCGGGCAGGTAACGGACACCGGGCTTATCGAGACCGAGACAGCACTGGCTAGAGTTGAGAGTGTGTTCATTCCTTATCAAGAGATGATAGTCCACAGAATTTCAGTCGAAGAAGGAACGCTGCGGGTGAAGGATCAAGCCAGGCTAATTGTAGACACAGACCGAAGAAAAGCAATAATGAGAAATCACACCGCCACTCACTTGCTGCACGCAGCTCTCAGAAAAATCATAGGAGGCCACATTCATCAGTCTGGTTCACTGGTTCTACCTGACAGATTGCGCTTCGATTTCTCACACTTCCAGTCTTTGTCAACCGATGAGATAAATAAAGTGGAGAACATGGTTAACGAAGAGATCCTCAAAGCAAAACCAGTCGAAAAAGCAGAGAAGAGCTTCGATGAAATAAAGGGTGAAGACGTAATGGCCCTCTTTGAAGAAAAGTACGGCGACAAGGTTCGAGTAATCACTGTAGAGGGATTCAGCAGAGAACTGTGCGGAGGAACTCATGTAAACAACACCGGAGAAATCGGCCTCTTCAAGATTCTTTCGGAGACCTCCGTAGCGGCCGGAACAAGGAGAATTGAGGCAATAACCGGAACCACTTCGCTCGAATATTTTCGCAATCTTTTCAACAGACAGAAGACGATCAGAGAAGTACTTGAAGTTCCTGAGGATGTAATAATTCAGCGGCTTCAGGGCATACTCGACGAACTTAGGTCGGGAGGCCAGGAGATTGTCAGATTAAAAGAGAAGCTACTTTCAGGCGATGCACTAATGAAAGATAAGAGAATGACGGTCAAAGGCGTCAATCTGCTTATCAGAAGAGTAGAGAACGCGCCGTCCAGCGCTTTGAGAAACGGTGCAGATGTCCTCCTCAGCAAGGAAAATGGCGGCATAGTTATTATCTTCAATGAACTGGAAGATTCTATTTCTTTCGTCGTGAAGGTCGAGAAGAAACTTACTGACAGGTTCAAGGCAGGAGAAATCGCAAAGAAGATAGCCCACGACCTGGGAGGAGGAGGAGGAGGCAGGCCAGACTTCGCCCAGGCAGGTGGAAAGGATGTTTCAAAATTGGAAGCCATCATAGACAGGATCGATGAATACCTTTAATAATGAGTTTGACGATGCCTCCTTAGGCAGCCTCTTTGACGTCTCAGCCGCTCCCGACAAGCTTTCCCTTGACAGTCTTGCCTTTGTGGGAGATGCAGTGTACACTCTTTACTTCAGATTGAGGACTCTCCCGCAGGCGCATCGGAGGGCAGGTCATCAGCACAATATTGTGAAAGACTATGTAAGCGCTCCCGGTCAGAAAAAGGCTCTCGAAGAAATCGAAGGACTTCTCGATGAAGAGGAGAGGAAGATCGTCAGACGGGGTTACAATTCAAGAGGCTCGAAAAAACATGGGGACGACGAGGATTATAGAATGGCTACCGCTCTCGAGGTCCTTATTGGTCATCTATTCCTTGAGGGAAGAGTCAAAAGGATAAAAGATCTGCTCGAAAGGGTGATTTAATGTATCTCCATGGCAGAAATGTTCTGAAAGAACTGCTTGGAATCGACTCGTCACTACTGAGAATCAAACGAATACTCTTTACCAATCAGAGGAATGTCGATTCTCAGTTGCTTGAACTTGCCAACGAAGCGAAAGCTAAGGGGTTTAAAATAGAAGAGATGCCCCCGGAAAAACTCGCAAATCTCTGCCGAGAGAAGAAGCACCAGGGAGTGGTGATTGATCTCAAGGAGTTCTCATACGTGGATTCCGAAGAAATGCTCGATAATCTTGAAGAACAGAACACAGCAACCATTGTGCTTTTAGACCAGATCCAGGACCCACATAATCTTGGAGCGATTATCAGGACTTCGGTTGCGGTCGGGGCCGATGCCATTGCAATCACTTCAAGCAACTCTGCAGAAATTACTCCGGCAGTCGTAAAGGTCTCTGCAGGACTTGCCTTTAGTATCCCGGTAATCAAGATAGTCAATATGGCGCAATTTGAGAAATCTCTCAAAGAAAGAGGATTCTGGATATACGCTTCAGATATGGACGGAATCCCTTATTACGAAAACGAATATTCTGACAAATCGGCGATAATCTTCGGAAATGAGGGAAAAGGAGTCAGGCGGTTGGTGAAAGAGAGAAGCGACGTTCTCATTTCGATTCCCATGGAGAGAACGGTAGATTCACTGAATGTCGCTGCCGCTGCGGCTATTATCTTATTCGACAGACGACGCCAGCTCGCCGTACGAGGAGAGTGAACAAAACTAATGAGAATACGCGAACTGTCGTCCGATGTTGTTAGGAAGATTGCCGCAGGTGAAGTCGTAACGGGATGCTTTTCCGTAGTGAAAGAACTGGTGGAAAACAGTATAGATGCCGGTGCAACGGCTATTGAAATCGAGATCAAATCGGGCGGAAAAGAATACATAATGGTAAGAGACAACGGAAGAGGGATGACCAGAGAAGAAGCAAGCGTTGCTATTCTGCCTCATACTACCAGCAAGATTGTCTCCATAGATGATCTCGATACTCTTCTCACATTCGGCTTCCGGGGAGAGGCCCTTTCAACGATAGCCTCGGTGTCGCGCATGCGGCTGTCAACCGTCTCAGATACAGAGGAACTTGGGGTGGCTCTCGACATTGCCGGAGGCGATATCATAGGAGAGAAACCTCTCAGCGGTTCAAATGGAACTGCGGTCGAAGTCTACGATCTTCTCTATAACACGCCCGCCAGAAGGAAGTTCTTGAAATCCGCTTCAATTGAAGGCCGAATGGTAACTGAGATGGTTCAGAGGTTCATACTCGCATTCGACAAGATCGATTTCACTTATTCTCGGGATTCTCAAGTGATATTCGATACAAGGGGCCTTGAATCGGTCGAGGCCAGAGCTGCACTTATCTATCCAGGGCTTTCTGAAAAAGACTTGATACCAGTTTCGGAAAGCTCAGCAGAAATAAAGATACGGGGTTTTGTTACACTTCCAAATCGCACAAGAAAGAATAGAATGGGTGAAAACATCTTCGTGAACGGTAGATATGTGAGGCAGTTCGAACTGAATTATGCTCTCGAGAGGGGTTACGGAGAGACTCTTCAAAAGGGGAATTTTCCTTTTGCAGTTCTCTTTATCGATATCGATCCTCACGAAGTCGATGTTAACATCCATCCACAGAAGCTCGAAGTGAAATTTGCGTCTACTTCATCCGTTCTGGATCAAGTGAAGAGAGCTGTACGGTCTGCCGTTAAAGGCGCCGGTCATTTCACAATCGATGTGGTTCATAGCGAAGAGAGCACCGCCGGAAGATCGGTTGAACGGAGAGATATCTCAGACATTGATCAGGAGCATTTAATAAGGGATCGCGGAATAAAACACTCCTGGAGGAACCAGAGAGTCTTCGATAACAGTGCGAGCGACACTTATGCGAAGTCCAGACTAGATCGTCACCTTTTCAGATCATTCACTCCCGCTGAAGAGCGCGAACAATCAGCAACCAAAGAAAAGAGTGTGGGAGCAAAAGCTAGCTTCATCGGCGTTTTCGGAGAACGGTATTTGATTGCGGAATTCGAGGACGGTCTCTTGTTGATCGATCAGCACGCCGCTCATGAGAGGATCATTTTCGAGGCTCTCAAAGAAAGCAAGAAGATCTCCCCTCAGAATCTTCTCATGCCGCTTGAGCTGAATCTCGAGAGGTCCAAAATGGATCTGATTATCGCGAGAGAGGAAGCGTTGAAGAAACTTGGGTTCACTTTCAATTTCGGCAATGATAAAATCATAATGGTATCCATTCCTCAAGTCATTAAGACGGAGGGTGCAATAGAGACTCTCGAGGAAATTCTAGATGAGATGAGGTTGGAAGGTCTTGAAACTCCCGAGAGGGTTTTCGATAATCTGTTAGCCTCAATCGCGTGCAAAGCGGCAATTAGGACTGGAAACAGACTTGACATAGGGCAGGCTGAAGTTCTCTTTGAAGAGTTGAAGAAGAAGAATCTTCTTGTATGCCCCCATGGAAGACCGATATCCATGGTAATAAGGCTGGAGGATCTGGACAGATACTTCTCCAGATAGCTCTCAGAAACAATGCTTCACATCAAGGGAAACCGGTGTGAATCCGGTACGGTCCCGCCACTGTAAGCGGTACGAACTCTGCACATGCCACTGGGCAACCGGGAAGGCGCAGACAGTAGATTGATCCGCAAGTCAGGAGACCTGTGTGAGGCTCAGATATCACCATCCTTCCGAGGCAGAGGGGTGGTGAAATTCCTTGCAGAAGAGGTGAGTTTTTTGAAGAGGTTTTTTGCAGTCGGCTTTATGGTACTGTTCTTTGTTCTGTCACTAGCATTTGAAATCGTGGATGATCTTGGAAGACTCGTGGCGATTGACAATCCCCCCGATAGGGTTGTCATAGCTTCGCCTGCGATCACCAGATATCTCGAAGTTCTGGGTGTATCATCCAGGATCGTAGGAGTGACTGACTGGGACCCGTATGCCTTATCGAATGAAGTGGAGAAAATAGGCAATCTCGTTCCTCTCAACCTTGAGAAGATTCTCTCGCTTGGTCCTGATCTGGTAATGATCTCTGGTGGCTTTCAAGAGCCGGAAGTTGCCAAGCTCGAGAAGATCGGGATCTCTACCTTCGTAATGAATCCAAACTCTTTCGAGGATATCTACAGAAACCTCATGGTTGTCGGCAATTTGTTCGGCATACCTGATAAAGGACGTATAACGGCGATGAACTTCAGAGATGAGGTTCTTGAAATCGCAAAAGACTCCTATAATGTTCCACAGAGTGAGAAGCCCAAAGTTGTGTATATAATGATAGTCGGTGAGGTAAGCGATATCTGGACTTGTGGAACGGGATCTTTCGTTAACCAGGCAATCGCATATGCCGGCGGAGCAAACGTCGGAGCACCTTACAGCGGAAATAACGGATGGTTTCCCGTCAGTCCTGAATTTGTTCTTAACTCCCAGCCGGACATAATTCTTGTGCCATATTATTACGAAGGCGGTCAGGAAGAGGCGGTAAAAATGATAACTTCTTACAAACCCTTTGCAGATCTTCCTGCAGTGAAGAATAACCGAGTCTACCCGCTTTACGACGGCCTAACCGCATATGCAAACCCTGATTTTGTGGACCTCGTGAAGACGTTGAAAGAGTTCTTCTATTGAAACGCGCTGCACTTTTCGCGTTTTTCTCCACAGCATCCGTACTTGGGATGCTGTGGCTCTCGAGTTTCGGAACAGTCAATTATTCGTTGAATGAGATTTTCGGCATATTTCTTGGAGACTCTTCGGAACCAGCTTCCAGTATCTATGTGAATCTCAGACTTCCGAGATTATTAGTGGCTTTCCTGATCGGCTCAGGGTTGGCGGTAGGTGGAAATGGACTTCAACTTACCCTAAAGAATCCCCTTGCAGACCCATATATTATCGGCATATCGGCAGGAGCCTCCTTTGGAGCTGTGTTGTCTTTGTTCTTGAGAGATGTTGGCAGAATATCGCTGAACATGGATCTCCTTGCTTTCGTCTTTGCCTTGTTTTCTTCATTCCTGACCTATACAATCTCCCGGAGAGGAGGGAGAATCCCTATAACAACACTCGTTCTTTCCGGAGTAATAGTCTCCTTTCTTTTCAACGCGGCGGTGACTTTTCTTGTCGTATTTGCCTGGCGAAATGTTATTACCTTGCACTTCTGGTCTCTCGGTTCTCTTTCGGGTGTTACCTGGGATGATTTTTTCAGACTACTTCCGATTATTATTCTTCAGTATGCTTTGTTCACGATAATTCGCCGAAGAATGATAATAATGGCAGCCGGAGAAGAACACGCCATAACCGTCGGAGTTCACCCGGAGCGCATAAAGTTCCTCGTATTCTTCACCGTATCAATCGTTTCGGCAATTGCAGTCGCAACAGCCGGTTTGATTGGTTTTGTGGGGCTTGTTATACCCCACATGGTTAGGCTGGCCTTTGGCACTGACAGCAAGCTGAACCTACCTGCAACTGCGATGTTCGGCGGGGTTTTTCTGGTGGTCTGCGATACCATTGCGAGAACGCTCTTTCAACCCACGGAACTCCCAATCGGTGCAGTGACTGCCCTGGTAGGCGCTCCCGTCTTCATATATCTTCTAAGAAGCAGGGAAGTGGCTAATGATGGTTGATCCAATACAGGTAAGAGATCTGCATTTCAGTTATGGAAAGGAAGAGGTTCTGAGTGGAATCGATCTGGAACTCAGGCACGGGGAAGTGCTTGGAATACTGGGACCAAACGGGAGTGGAAAATCAACTCTGATGGGTGTTATCTGTGGAATTAGAAAGAACTGGAACGGACTTGTGAAAATCATGGGAGAAGATCTTCACGGTCTCTCAACAAAAAAACTGGCAAGAATAGTATCTTACATACCACAGAGCTTCGAACCGTCATTCGATCTGAAAGTTGAGACTATTGTTTCGTTTGGAAGAAACCCACATTTGAGGGGACTGGGAAACTTAACAAATGAGGATTACATGATAATTGACGAATCGATGAGGCTTACGGAAGTATACGGATTCAAGGATCGTCCCTTCAGTACACTCAGCGGAGGCGAGAAACAGCGTGTAATAATCGCAAAGGCTCTTGCCCAGGAAGGAAAGATACTTCTTATGGACGAGTTCACAACTCATCTAGATCCGGGGCACGCAAGAAGAGTTGGAAAAATCGCGACTGATCTCGTCCGCGCAAAGGGACTAAGTGCAATAGCGATCTTTCACGATATAAATCAGGCGGTAGAGATTTCAGACACGCTCTTATTCATCAATAATGGAAGAGTGATTACTTCAGGCAAGGTCTGGGATGTCGTTACTCCGGAAATCATTAGGCAGGTTTACGACCTCAAATCAAAAATCATGCAAAACCCGGTCAGCGGGCTGCCGCTGGTAGTGTTCTACGATTGAGACATAGGATTGCTGACATCGGCTGCCTCGGCACCAGTTATCCTTACAAGTTCTTCGAAATTAGTCTCGACAGCGGAACCGGAAGTCCCCGCAGCAGGAAAAACAGTATCATACTGTTGAAGAGACTGGTCGACAATGATTTTGACTCCTGAAAGTCCAAAGGGACAAACTCCGCCTGGGGAGAAACCAGTCACTCTAAGCGTTAGGGTCCCATCGGCCAGACGAGGTTTCTCACCGGCTATCTTCTTCAGCTTCGAAAGCGAGACCTTCCGATCACCGGGGCAGACCACAAGATAAGCTCTTCCACTTTTGCAAGTGAAGAGAATCGACTTTGCAATTTGGCCGACTTTCACCTTCAACATCTGCGCAGCCGTCGTGGCTGTGGGTGTAGTCCCTTCGGGAAATTCGTAGAACTTCAGGTCGTTGGCCTTCAGTATTGCAAGCACCTTTTCTGGGATCATCGTACACCTCCGGGAAGGGAACTGAACTATGATACCACGAGCCCAAAAGTCGAATCGAAAATTCATTATCGAAGTGGAGAAGAAAATCCTACACAAAAAGCTTCGCTTAAATGAAAAGTGCCCACTCCTTCTGCGAAATTTCTCTATTCAAATATACATTCCATTACTTCAATTAAGAAATCGAAAAAGGTCATATAGATGCGATACACAAATACTCTTATTTGCAGTCGCAAGCGAGACCTTTTTAAGTTCATTTTCACTCTCTCCATTAGTACCGGGCCACTCTCGATAAAAATCCAACAATGACTGCAGTAACGCATGTTTCTATAGACTCTTTAGGCAGTTCGTCACAACCTTGAAGGCAGCTTGCCGTTATCTTCCTTACCGCGACAATCCAGCCTCCCTCTGACTCCCAATGGCCCTCTTCCAATAATCAATGGCTGGCGCTATACAGAACTCCGCACAAAAATAACTCAGCCGATAAACTCTTTCCGACCGTCTCAAGCGAAAAGTTCGGTTTCCTGATCGCCTTTACCGCCTGGCTAGCAATGTTTTTCCAATATCATGAAATATGTGTATAAAAACTATTTATTGCCTTTGGTTTACCATATGGTGTTCTGGTAAACTATGGTGCACATGCTCATGCGGCCCATCCAATTCAATCATTGGAGGTGGTATTATGAGGCGTACGGTAATTCTACTTCTGCTCTGTTTTCTTCTCTCAGTCTCTTTCGCAAACGATCAGGTTAAAGAAATGGAGACGCGCGTCGAACTTCCGGGTTGTTATATCATCAGATGCTACGGAAGCTGTTTCCGGGGCGATCAGGGATACGACTGCGTGCTAACTGGCAGAGCGGCGAACTTCGATGGCAACGGAAATCCACTGGCCGTAATATTACATCTCTATCTAGATTGTTACGTCGTTTTTTTCCTCGTTCAGTCCTGCAGTTTCAGCGGTGATTTTTCCGGCATCGGAGAGGTTGAAGGTTCGGTCGGTTGTTTCATAAACACCGGGCCTTATGAAGGCTCTTGTTTCACTTATGAGTCATCATGTGCCTGTTCGGACTCATAAAGTTTATCCGAAATGTCACAGATAACTGGAGGTGATTTTATGAAAAGAACAATGCTTGTTCTAATCCTTTCCCTGTGTTTCGTCACGACCTTTGCCGCCGGCCTTACAGGCTACTTGACTAAACAGATTCCATGGATGGCCGGAAACGAAATGACGCTCGTCCCGCTCAGCGAATCAAAACCTGACACTCTGGAAACTCCATCTATAGAAGGGTTGAAGTACGGCCTTCTCGAGCTCGGCGCCAAGCCGATAGTATTCGCGCTAATACCCGGAGAGATCCCCCTCCTGTGGATCGACGCGGACAACAACGGCAATGTGCTTGACGACCCAACGATCGCACCGGACTTCAAGGAGTCCCACCAAGACACAACGACCTACGAGTGGATTACCAGAGTCAAAGTCTTTTACGAACTCGATGGTTATTGGGAATCAAGATCTGTCAAACTGTTAGCCAGAAAGACGGGGTTGACTGGCGAGCTGGAGATCCGATATTGTTTGTACGAGCACATGGAGGGGTTAGTCTGGGGCGAAGACGGCCCGAGAAAGATCAAACTCTTCACGCAAGACCCCAAAGGTTTTTACTCTACCGACCAGGTTTACTTCGGAGTCGATACGGACGGCGACGGCGAAATAGCTCTAATCCATGACTCATATGAAATTTTCCTGCATAAGGAAGTCTTCTCTTTGAACGGCAGGGCATACAGACTCGGCGAGGTTTCCGAAGACGGGAAAAAGGTTTCCTTTGAGGAGACTAAGGAGACTCCGACGGAGAAACCGAAATTTCTCAAGGGACAACCTCTTCCAATTCCCGGAGTTCTCCAGACGGATCCAAGTGTTAATGCGGCCTTTTTTGAGGGGTCCCCCAGCCTGATCGTTCTCAGCAAAGTCTCGCCTGCGACAGTCGTCGAACCCGTATACACCGATTGCGACTGCAGTTCTCTGAGCGCTTTCGAAAGGTATAGATTGGACGGAATCATCGATCTCGCCCGGAGGTACACAGATCTGAAGGTTCTATGGATACTCACAGGAAAGGAGCAAGCTGAGCCGGAAGCGGCGCTGTTAGAAAATATCTATTTGAGAGACGAAAGAAGCTTGGCCGATTTCTACGGCTTCCCAGGCGAGGAGAGGGTTTTCATCGTCGATTCGAAGGGCGTTATCGTTGAACTGGACAGTTACTGGGTCGACGAGACCAGCCTCGACACTGATCGGCCGCAGAACGGAAAGTTGATGCTCAATTACTCCGACATAAAAAAGACTGTAGAAGCTCTGTACAAAACCAATTGAAGATCAGACCATTGGCAAATTGCACTTTCGGCAAAACGGAGAACCGCTCTTCAAATGAATGAGAGCGGTTCTCTTGATTTCACCTTCCGGCACAAGAACGTTCAACCCGTCGAGTCAATCCGTTCCCATACCGTTCACTATCACTGCTTTCGCCAGTTCGTGCGAGAGCGCGGTGAAATCCCTTCCCTCGATGTTGCTCAGCACCACCACAAAGATGTCGTCGTCGACATACCGATTTATTCTAGTCGAGGTACCCTTCGTGTCCCCGTCGTGATAAACGACCCTTCTGTACTCGCCATCTATAAGCTCGTTACCGATAAAGACTCCATAGCCTGCCTCGAAGAGTTCATTCGTTGGACTCTCCATTAGTCTTAAGGAGCTTTCTGAAAGCACTTCTCCGGAGGAAAGCGCTCTGTCCCACAGATACAGATCATACACAGTGGAGTATAACCCCCCCGCTCCACCGGGAAGCCTTCTATCGACCCAATCAGCAGGTCTTACGCTAGAGAGATCTATAACATAGGAATCACAGTAGTAAGGAAGACCCCATCCGCTATCGTATTCATTGTAATCGTAACCGGTATTATTCATTCCCAGTGGTTCGAAGAAGTTCGTTCTCAGATAATCATCATAGCGCTTCCCGCTTGCCCTTTCTATGATGACGCTGAGAAGAAAATACGCGCTGTTGCTGTAGAGAAAGCTGCTTCCAGGTTCAAATCTCAGAGGCAGAGAGGAGATGTAAGCGATTTCGGCTTCTTGAAGAGTTCTATCCTCCTCAAATTTCTTGACTTCTCCAAGAAGTTCTAACGTGTTAATCATTGTTGGAATTCCAGAAGAATGATTAAGCATCTGATGAATAAGGATTCTCTCTCCGTTAGGGAATTCGGGAATGAATTTTGCAACAGAATCTGAAAGAGATATTGTCCCCTCTTCCAGTAGCCTAAGAACTGCAGCTGCGGTAAACTGCTTGGTAATCGATGCAATTCTGAACTTCTTTTCAGGAGTGTTGGGGATATTCCTTTCAATGTCTGCCATTCCGTATCCTGCTGCGTGCAAGATCGCATCTCCTCTTGAGACAAGAACGGTTCCCCAAAAGCCTTCAAACGCAATACTCTTATTCATAACTTCATCTATGGGATTGGCAAATAGAAGAAAAGAAAGAGACGTGACAGATAACACTACAGTAGCCAGTCTTCTGAACAAAAGGCACCTCCAGTTGAGAGAGTTTGTGGAGCCCATAATCAATGATAACTCACTTCTGCAATACTGAGATGGATTCTGGATTAACCAATCGAATTGCTCGTCGTTCTGAGTTCACCTGCCGGAATTGATATCCACAGTATTCCTACCGAACCATCTGTCGCTTTCACCGGCTTTGAATTAAGTCTATTGAATCTCCAAGAGGCTCTTATTTTAACTGGTGGCTCAAAGAGAGAGTCTTTCTGCACAGTCATGAGCCAAATCGATCATCGCTTCGATGAGCAGAATGAAATCATCTGCGTTAGACTATAGTTGAAATACAACGGTTGGCAAATCTATTTCATATGTCTCACTTTGAAAGCAGCATTAGGTCTCTGCAGCCATAAAGATTAAAATAACAAATGTTGAGGACGCAATGATCGAAGCATATCCGACGGCTGCACCAGAGAGGTTACTGAAAAGATTTGTTTAGGGAGGAATGAAATGAGAAAGATTCTCTTGATAATAATGCTTTCTATTATTTCTTTGACCAGTTTGCTGTCTCAAAAAATCGTGGTCGCAGTGATGCAGGATCCCGATTTTCTTGATCCACATAGAGCGGCTGCTTCGGGCACTTACGAAATGATGTTCAACGTATTTGAGGGTCTCCTCAAACCCGACTCGAATGGAAGTGTTGTTCCGGCTGTGGCCGAGAGTTACCATATATCGGAGGACGGCCTGACCTATACTTTTACGTTAAGAAGCGGTGTGAAGTTCCATAACGGATTTGAGGTCACAGTTGACGATGTTCTGTACTCTCTCAACAGGCTGAAAGGAAACAATCAGGAAAGGGGCCTTTCATCAGACTTCGAAAAATTCGTCTCAAAGATCGAAGCGGTAGATGAAGAGACAATAAAGGTGGAACTCAGTACCTTGAACACCGACTTTCTCGAGAAGTTCATCATCGCGATAATTCCCGCAAATAACGACAACCATGAAGTCAACCCGATAGGAACTGGACCGTTCAAATTCGTCAAGTATCAGCCGGGTCAGAGGCTTGTAATAGAGAAATTCGACGAATACTGGAATCCCGAGCTGCCTATAGTGGACGAAGTCGAATTCAGAATAATTCCCGACAACCAGGCTGCTATCATGAGTTTCATGGCCGGGGACGTTCAGATACTTCCAAGACTCGATGCAATTCAGGCAATGGTTCTGGGTAATCGATTCAACTTAATTACTGCAGAGCAAAACATGGTCCAGTTGATGGCAATGAACCATGCGGTCAGCCCCTTCGACGACATTAGAGTCAGGAGGGCGATTAACCATGCAGTGGACAAGGACGAGATTATAGAAATCGTGGCTGGCGGTTACGGGACGAAGCTCGGTTCAAACATGTCGCCGATAATGAGCATGTATCATCAGGAGGGTCTCGAGGATTACTATGAAACCAGTTTGGTAAGGTCAAGACAGCTTCTTTCTGAGGCAGGGTATCCCGACGGTTTCAGCACAAAGATCACAGTACCTTCGAACTATCAGTTTCACATAGATACAGCCCAGATAATTGTCGAACAGCTTAAGAGAGTTGGCATAGAAGCCGAAATAGAGCTGGTAGAATGGAGCGTATGGCTGGACAAGGTCTATACGTCAAGAGAGTACGAAATGACAATAATTGGTCTCACTGGGAAACTAAGCGCATACGATATTTTGAGGCGATACGTTTCCGATTATCCGAGAAACTTTTACAACTACTTCAACATCGAATACGATCGAGTGGTCAAAATGGCCATTGAAAAAACGGACATTGAAGAGAAGGCCTCTCTATTTAAGCAGGCACAGATAATCCTCACAGAAGACGCTGCGGCAGTTTACATAATGGATCCCAACTTCTTTGTGGCACTTGCTCCTAATCTATTTGGGTACAAGGTCTATCCACTGTACGTACAGGATATGTCAACTCTTTATTACCGTTAGGGAGGAGCGTCATCTGTGTATGTATATCTGAAGAAACTCTTTGCAATGATTCTGACAGTGCTTCTGGTTTCGCTCATAGCTTTTGTGGCTTTCGAGGTGATCCCCGGGAATCCTGCACTGTCGAGACTCGGCGTAGACGCTGAAGAATCGCAATTCGAAGCTCTTTCAGCCGAATTGGGACTAAACGATCCTCTCGGCGAGAGACTTTCGAGGTGGTTTAAGGGTCTTTTGACGGGAGACCTCGGCACTTCTATGAGATACTCAGTCCCAGTGTCTGATCTGATTCTAGACAGGATACCGGTAACTCTTTCGCTGGCGCTTATGGCCATGATGTTCATTACTCTAGTGGGAATTCCTCTTGGAATAGTCAGTGCAAAATATGGTCACAGACTTCCCGACATTTTGATTTCTATGATCTCACAAATTGGAATGGCCATTCCTTCTTTCTGGAGCGGGATAATCTTGATGTACATATTTGGAATCGTTCTCCGTTGGGTTTCGCCTGGAGGATACGTCCCGTGGAGCGAGGATGCCGTAGGAGCTTTCAAGTCTTTACTGCTCCCCGCCATCGCAATAGCCCTTCCGTCAATTGCCTCGATTATCAGGTATACGAGAAATTCCGTAATGGATCAGATGAAGAGCGACTATGTGCAGCTGGCCCTGTCAAAGGGTTTGAACATAAACTCAGTGTTGTACAAGCATGTGCTGAAGAACTCTCTAATTCCGATCGTTACAGTCCTCGGTATGATAGCGGCAAACATTCTTGGAGGCTCGATAGTGATCGAACAGGTTTTCACGCTCCCAGGTCTTGGAAGACTGTTGATCAATGCGATCTCAACCCGTGACCTACCTCTCGTCCAGGGGATGGTACTGTACATTGCGTTTATAATTGTGATTATCAACTTCCTGATCGACATTGTCTATACCGTAATCGACCCTCGAATCAGATTGGGCGCATGAGGATAGTATGGACAAGAGAAGCATAAATCTCAGAATTGGAATTGTATTGATATCTCTTTTGTTCTCAATGATGATTGTGAGTTTGTTTTACACTCCGTTTTCAGTAACGGAAATCAACAGGGAAGAGCGTTTTTCACCTCCGTCAGTCCGCCATCTTCTGGGTACAGACAATTTCGGAAGAGATGTGCTTAGCAGGATCATGAAAGCTTCTCAAACTGCCTTTTTTGTAGGATTGGTTGCCGTTTCTATCGGAACTCTCTTTGGAGTAACGATCGGTGCCGTGTCTGGTTACTTCGGAGGAATTGTCGATGAGATAATTATGAGATTCATCGATGCAATGATGGCCTTCCCCAGCATTCTCCTTGCATTGATGTTTGTTTCAGTCTTTGGGGTAGGTTTGAGAAACACGATCGTCGCAATAGGTATCATGTCGATTCCTTCGTTTGCCAGGATCACAAGGAGTGGCTTCGTTCAGTATAAAGAGCTGGATTACGTAAGAAGTGCAAAGGTAAGAGGAGTTTCAAACCTCCGTATTATGTTAAGACACATTTTGCCTAATGTACTTTCCCCAATTGTTGTGGCAGCATCTATGGGTTTTTCAAATGCAGTTCTGGCCGAAGCGGCGCTCAGTTATCTTGGACTTGGAATCCAGCCACCCAATCCCAGCTGGGGAAGAATGCTGAGTGAGTCTCAGGTCTTCATAACCGTCAGCCCCTGGTACGCGATAGCACCCGGAATCTTTATTACCCTACTTGTGCTGGGCTTCAATTTTCTCGGAGATGGGATTCGGGACATGAGAGAGAAGAGAAAATAGGTGAGAACATATGCGAACTGAAATAGAGCCTCTGTTAGATATCAAAGATCTCAAAATCGCCTTCGATTCTACAGAAGGGATGCTCTACGCAGTGAAGGGCATATCTCTGGAGGTGCTGGAGAAGGAGATAATCGGGATCGTTGGAGAATCTGGATGCGGAAAGACAGTGACAGCTCTTTCGATAATGAGGTTGCTTCCAGGCAATTCGCACGTGACAGGAAGTCTCTTCTTCTCAGGAACCGATCTGCTCTCTCTAAATGAGGAGAAAATCAGGCGAATACGTGGCAAAGATATCTCGATGATCTTTCAGGAGACACTTTCATCGCTCAATCCTCTACTGAAGGTCGGGTGGCAAATTGAGGAGAACCTTAAGATGCACACTTCTCTTGACAAGGAAGAGCGATTCTCAAGGGTTCTTGAGATCATCAAAGGTGTCGGTCTTCCTGATCCAGAAAGGACATATGGCAAGTACCCTCACGAACTGTCGGGCGGTATGAGGCAGAGAATAGCTATAGCCATAGCCATAGTCTGCAATCCAAAACTGATAATCGCAGATGAGCCGACTACTTCTTTGGACGTAACAATACAGGCACAGATACTGGAGCTGTTAAGAGAGATAAATCGTGAGAGAAACTCCTCAATGATTTTTATTTCGCATAATCTAGGAGTAGTTCGGGAGATCTGCTCGATGGTTTACGTTATGTATGCCGGGCACATCGTTGAGAAAGCACCTGTCGATAAGCTCTTCACAGATCCGGCCCACCCCTACACAATGGGCCTCATAAAAGCCATGCCTAAGAGAGACTCAAAAGGCAAAGAGCTCTTCGACATTCGAGGCCGGGTGCCGTCAATAGCAGACATGATTTACGGTTGCCCATTTGAGCCAAGATGTGACTACGCTGTCGAAAAATGTAAGAAAGAGTTCCCCGGCTTCAAAAAGATGGACAATGATCACGAAGCGAGATGCTTCCTTGCTGGAGAGATTTGATGAAGAGAGGTATTCTGGAGATTCATAACCTTAAAAAACATTACATACTGAGAAGAACCCGATTGCTGAAGAAGCCGGGGATGATCAAGGCACTGAACGGAGTTTCCTTAAGTATTTCTGAAGGAGAATCTTTCGGACTTGTAGGTGAGTCCGGCTGTGGAAAATCAACAGCCGCCTATACAATCGTGGGGCTTCTAAAACCGACGGAGGGGAGGATCCTCTTCAAAGGCGACGACGTTACTTCGCTGAAGAGAGATCAAAAACGTGAATTCAGAAAGAAGGTTCAGCTAATCTTTCAAGACACTTCAGGATCCTTGAATCCAAAAGGAACAGTCGAGTGGATACTGAGAGAACCTTTGAGAGCGATGGGAATGCAAAAGAGAGAGATCAAAGAGCTGATTTTGGAGAGCATGAACCTTGTGGGACTTGACAAGGATCTGTTGGGAAGATTCCCTCACGAGCTTTCTGGAGGTCAAAAGCAGCGCGTAGGAATCATGAATGCGTTAATTCTTAATCCAGAAGTCGTAATAGCCGATGAGCCGGTTTCTTCGCTCGATGTCTCTATCCAGGCACAGATGCTTAACCTTATGAACGATCTTCAGGAGAGGCTTTCTCTGACCTATCTCTTCATTTCCCATGATTTAAACGTTGTTCATTACTTCTGCGACAGAATAGCCGTCATGTATCTTGGCGAAATCGTTGAGCTCTCCGAATCTGAAGAACTCTACAGATCACCGCTTCACCCATATACTCAGTCCCTCCTTTCGGCGATTCCCGGTGAAACCGATCATAAGCTCGAAAGAATAATACTTGAAGGTGATGCTCCCAGTCCCTTGAACCCACCAACTGGATGCTTCTTTCACCCCAGATGTTTCAGGAGAATGGCGATTTGTTCGAGTGTGAAGCCGCAAATGACCGAGGTAACGAAAGATCATTTTGTAAGCTGTCACCTTTACTGAGCGTTCCACTCTCCTAATACTGTAACCCGAGGCGGTTTTTGACCGACATTGCCTTAAGGAGCGCGAATCAATTCTTTCATCCGATCTTCTTGAGTAAATACATACTGAACACATAAAGACAGCTTGCCATCACAGCCAGTGAGACAAAAGCAACTCCAAACGAGATTGTGTCAGCGATTCTTCCGAAAATTGGGAAGAAAATTATCATTACTAAGCTATACATCATACTTGCAAAGGATATTATCGTTGCCCTGCTCCTGGATGGAATCAGCTTATTTATGTAGTCGTTACCTGCTACGAACAGCATGGCTTCAATCATAGTTACAACCATGAAGAAAGGTAACTTGTTCGAGCAAAGAGCCACACCCCACATGGATGCGACAGAAACAAGAGGCAGTATGATCAGGACTTTCTTCTCCTTCAGCAGATGAGATAACCTCTGAACCTTCATGGCCACTAAACCGGCAAGAAACGACCCGGCTGCGAGGTATATGCCAATCTGAAACTCCGTGCGGCCAAGTCCTTTCCAGTAGTTTTGAATGTAAAAGAATATGCAGGCGCTGAATGCCAATATAGTCTGAACAAAAAAGATAAGAAATGCAACCTTTTTATCTCTAGCGATTATTGAGAAGCTATCAACAATCTGCTTCAAGAAGCCCCGGAAGGTCTTTGAGTTACGGCTCACCGATTCGAGGATTGGTGGTTCTGTAAACGAAAGAGAATAGACCGCCGAAAATGTGATGATCCCAGCGGAAACCCAAAATGCATAGTGATAGTTGTACGTTCCCAGGAACCCGCCGATTAGAAGCGCCGTAACTGAAGACACTTGAAATATAGCCTCCTGCCTCCCAAGAACCGATATGAAATTGTCTTCTTTTTTCAGATATTTGAGAGAGTCATAAACAAGAGCCTCTCCAGAACCAGATTCCAGGTTATACGAAAGTGCAGCGAGTACCATGAATAGTGCGAAATGAAGGAAGTTCCTAGAGCCGATCAATACTAGAATGCTTACAAGAGATAGACACCTCCCCATGGTTCTGCTGAGCTTTCTTCCGAACAAGTCTGCTACAGACCCTGTAGGGACCTCCATCGTCAAAGAGGTCACGTGGAATATTCCTTCAAGGAAACCGATCTGCGTCAAGCTCATTCCCTTGGAGGCCATGTAGATCATCCAGAGACCGCTAGACAGTCTCATGTTCATAAGAAAAGAGAATAGGTAATTCTTCTTTATGTTGCTTTTCATGCGCTCAACCATATTATTCATAACGATTTCTCCCAAAAGAAAGAGGCCGTGACACCCGTCACGGCCTCTTGATTTACAGTAAAAATTCAGAGCAATCCAGGCTCGACGAGATAGCATTCACCCACGGAATCCAAAAATCCGCCCAAAATAGCTCTTCTGTAAGCCTGAATAACTTCTAGCATGTGGGTTCGCTCCTTCTCCTGGATTGAGTTAGGAATATTATATATCAAATAGGCTCATAAAAAAGTTTCCAATGCGGATGAGGCATTTCTCGTTATTCTCTGGGTTCTCCAGCTGCTAGAATATCCCCATCGGTGCCGAGCTCTCAATCTTCCTCCTCAGAATTATGAAGGAAGGTTTTTGTGCTTCTCCTGAAGTTCGACTCATCGTAGGAGTCCGCAAGAATCTCTTTTGTACAATCAAAGGAGTCGATATCAATCTCCTCTGAATACTCGAAGCTTTTAAGCATACCTTCTTCAATGGTGAGAATCTTTTCCCCGTGTTCTGCAATGAACTGCCTGTCGTGACTAATGAAGAAAAACCCTCCTGCGAAGTCGTTGAGAAGTCTGTCAAGTACTTCTAGAGATTCAATATCCAAATGATTGGTTGGCTCGTCCATAAAGATGAACTCAACCTTTGAAAGAAGAGATTTCAGTAAGGCAAGCCTCATCAACTCTCCGTAGCTCATCTTTTTAATCTCCGAGAAGGCCTTCTCTCCCTTGAGACCGATATTGGCCAGGTGACTTCTGACGGCGGTCACTTCCAGTCCAAGGTCGGCGATTTCTTCATAGGGAGTTCCTCTTTCGAAGAGTTCTGCGACATTCTGTGGAATGTACATCCAGTTTACACTCTCGTTTCTGTACATTCTGCCACTCGATGGTTCCAGAATCCCTACCAGGCATTTCATCAGAGTTGTTTTCCCCGAACCATTCGGCCCTATGAGACCAACTCTATCGGAAGTATCCATGTTAACAGAGGCCTCCCTTATGACTTCATTTTCTTCGTAAGAGAACGAGAGGCCCTCCACCATGACCATTTTTCTGTTCGGAACTCCATATTTAGGAATCCTGACAGTAACAGGCTTCTCAACAAACGGTTTTTCGCACTCCAGTTCACCGATCAGTCTTTCGGTCCTTTTCTGTACAGCTAGCGCACGTCTGGCTAGTTTGGCCGCCATATGTCCTTCATGGCCTTTATCGCTTGCGAATCTCTTTGAAGCCTCTCTTGAATCTGACCAGCTCTTCCTCCTGGTCGCATCGAGTTCCAGTTGACGTATCTTCTTACTTATCTCTTCACTTTTCTTCTTCCTTGATAGGAAATCACTTTTCAGATGCGCCAGCATCTCAGAATAGCCACCTCGAACTCCTATTGCCTCTCCTCTTTTCAGATAGATCGTCTTGTGAGCGACTCTGTCGATGAATCTCCTGTCATGACTTACAACAATAACTCCAACACCCCTCTCGCTTAGTGAGGTTATGATCTCTTCAAGTCTTAAGGTCATTTCTATGTCGAGATGGTTTGTCGGCTCGTCCAGCAAGAAAAGATTCGAACCGGAGAGAACTCCCCTGACAAGGGAGAGAATTCTCTTCTGCCCATGGGAGAAATTCATGTACGGGAAATCCAGATTGTCAACATTGATGCCAAACTCATTTAGAGATGAAGAAATCTTTGCTTCGAACTCGAATCCCCCAACATTATGAAATTCATTTATGAGTTCCGCATAGGTCATAGGATCATTTACAGAGCTGCCCAATTTCTCGTAGATGTCGAAGAGCTCTTTTTTCGCCCCCAGTAGATACTCCTTCACTGTCCCATAAAAGTCTGCAATCTCCTGGTTAACAAGAAGCGGGTCGATACCTTGCTCAATAGTTATTTTTCCTTCCGAGGGAGTGATTTCACCTTTGATGGATTTCAGGAGAGTCGACTTGCCGGCACCGTTTGCCCCGGTGACAGCCAAAATCTCTCCTGCAGCAAGATCGAGACTGACTTTCTTAAGAACGTCTACGCTTCCAAAGGAAACTGAAAGATTGTGTATTTGAAGCAAATTGATCACCTCCAGTAAGGCTAGAAGCTCAAAGTTATTTGAATTGAACGGCTAAATAGGATTGAAGTCTTTCGATGTTTTTTGAGGAAGTATTCAGTTTTGTAGATTAAAGAAGTCTATTCTTCATTTCAGCACCTACTGGTTTGCGATCAGTAATTTATAACACATAGATCAAGGCCAAGTCAAACTCATTATCGAGTTGAGCATGATGCACTACCAACAAGTACTACGGTTTAGTTTGATTGTGAACCTGCACAGCGATGGAAAGCAAAAGCAAGTTCTAGTTAGATTATGATCTTCAGAATGTTTCTGCCGTCAACATAGGAGTATTCAGCTTTCTTGGAAAACCTCTTTATTAAGTAGATACCCATTCCACCTTGCTGCAGAAGCTCGATGTTCTCAAGATTTGGATCATCCACCTCAAGTGGATTGAACTCTCTTGAAGTGTCTTCGATTGTAATTACTACTTCATTTTCCCCGATAGCGAGACTGACTGATATGAGATCTTCTTCAGTAAGCTGGCCGTGCTTAACGATATTAGAGCAAGCCTCAATTACTATCAAGCCAGCTCTGAAACCGGTTTCATTGTCCATGCACCTTCTTACTATCTCCGAGACTTTAGCCGAGAAAGCATCGATTTTGCCCATTTCGGGTCTAACCTTGAAATTGTACTTCTTCTCACCCATCTCTCAACACGAATTCTTGATGACTTCTTCAAGGCTACAATCCTTTACAACAAAGAGCCTATCGAGCCTCAGAGTATTAAGCAGCTTCTTTATCTCATCAGACAAATTTATCAAGACGAGATCACTATCTTCAGCAGCAACTGTCTTGTAGATGCTTATCAAAGCGGCAATGCCCATAGAGTCAATGAATTCGATGTTGGTCCCATCGACGATCACTGACGAACAGCTTTTGAGATCGACTGTCTCTTGCCATTTTCTGAACCTCGCCGATGTCTCTCCTGTGATTCTCGCTCTTTCCAAGAGGGAAATTACTCCGATCTTATTCTCCATCATCTTCAATTCAAACATCTTACTCTCGCTCCTAGTTTTCATAGATTTCCGGACCATATGACGTTCTTACTAGAACTCTATGAGCAGCGCCGTAATATCATCTTCAGCCAACACACTTCCTTTGAAGCTATCAAATGAGGTCTTAAGACGCTCAGACGTTTCCTCAATGTCTATATTCGCACAACTCTCAAAGAGATCTCTTAGTCTGCTCTCACCATACATCTCACCTTTTTCGTTCAGCAACTCAATCAATCCGTCTGTATACAACAGAAGACGATCTCCCTTTAATAACGGCACTCTCGACACTTCTCCGCGAACCATGTTCATACCAATCAGGCTTTCTCTCCTATCATCAAGCAGTTCAACAGAGCCCTTTCTAAGAATCATCGGCGAGGGGTGCCCCGCATTTGCCAGAAGAGCAAAGCCTTCTAGATCAACAACTACGGCGATAATAGTAAAGAATAGATTGAACCTCTCAAACACGAAGTTCTTGTCGAGCTCTTTCATGAAGCTGCTCAGGTCGAAATCTATGTCGTTAATACCGGATCTGAAATCTTCAATGAACCGGTGCACCATAACCGATAGCATTGCAGCATTTACTCCATGTCCGGACATATCCGCCAAATAAACGAAGAAACGGTTTTCGTTCAACCTAAACACATCGAATATATCCCCGCCAACTCTGTAGGAAGGTTCGTAGATCCATCTGACAGCAAGTCCTTGTGGATCGCTTTTCGGTACAAGCGCGTTTTGTATCTTTCCCGCCGCAAGAACATCACTCTCAAGATTGTCTACAGCTATTCTCAGAGACTTTATCAACTCGTGTAACTTCAACTGAGTATTCACTCTAAGTAAAACCTCTTCGGGAAGAAAGGGTTTTGAGATGAAATCAACGGCCCCCGAACTGAGAGCAGTAAGTTTGCTCTGCCTGTCTGAAGAACCGGTAAGTACGATTACTGGAATAGACCGCAGCTCTTCACTAGACTTGAGCTCAGTCAGAATATCCAGTCCATTGTAGTCGGGCAGCATAAGATCCAGCAAAATCATATCAGGCTTGTCTCTTGACAGTGAAGACAACGCAGACTCACCATCGGGGCTTTCGATCACATCGTGTCTATCCCTGACAAGTATTGATTTTAGAAGCACTCTAACCGAACTGTCGTCATCCACCACCAATATCCTGCTCACCTCACCACTCCTATTCAAAATACCGCAGAGCTTCAGCAGGTTCTATTCTTGAGGCCGAATAACTGGGAATAATCGTAGACACAAGTGAAGCAAAATAGAATATCAGGGTCATGGCAGCAAGCTGATCCCACGGAATATACAGTTTCATGCCTTCCATCAATGGAGAAGCGTAGATCTCTATACTTGTAAGAGTGCCGGTTACAATTCCGAGAACAATACCAACAATCGCGATAAATGAACTTTCCAAGAGAAAGGAGGAGAACACCATCTTCTTCGTAAATCCAATTGCCTTAAGCATTCCGATTATTCGCTTTCTTTCGTGAAGAGCCTTGAACATAATGATCGCGATTCCTACGATCCCGACTAGCATCCCGAAGTAAAGGAAAGATCTGAGAATGTTGACTGTTCCTTGCAGCATAGAGGATGTTAAATTGATTATGTCGTCAACATAAAGGAGGAAGAGGCTCCTAGATTCGATCTTACTCTGCAGGATGTCAAAGTTCTCTTTCTTCTGATCCGGAGAAGTGCCTGCAAGGTTGAAAAGTAAGTATCTCTCTGCAGCACTTCCTGCTAACTCGCTAGGAACATTTCCTGCATAGATTAGGAGTCCATTGAGGAAGGAGATAGTATTTTCCGGAATTGTAGCGATTACTTCCAAATAAACAGGACTGGTGTCAATCGACTCTGACGAAACCCCTCTTCTCAACAACCCGCCAATACCTTGACCGGAATCTCCCTGATCGACTATCCCTCTGAGTTCCAGAGTATCTCCAGGAGCAACATCCGGCAAAACGCTATTAGACACTATTACAGTACCGGGATTACTACGCAAGTAATCCCAAAGCTCTTCACCGCTTGATATGTCTAGGTGCTCATCATAAAGAATATCGGTCAATCTGCTATTGTCTATGAAAAGGTCGTCAACTAGATATATCTGTTCAAGTCCAAAGCTATCCTCTTCTCTCACAGCTACGTTCAAACTCGCTACGGTCGAGATCTCTCTCACTTCAGGCTGTGACTGAAGTTCAGTGAAGGAGATGGTTCTCTCTCCTGTAAGCGAGAAGGCGCCAGCATCAAAACCAGTGAAAACCGCGTCCCTGCTTCTTATAAGCATTTGCTCCATCGAGTAAGGTATTACAGAGATAAGCGTAATCACGAAAATCACAACCGCAAACATGGCAATGGTAAGACCTGTCCTCATGCGATTCCTGGAAGAAAAGGCTATCGAAATCTTGAATACTGGTGCGGCAGCTCTCGCCTTTTGGAACAACTTATTAAGGAGAAACTCGAAAGTCTTTAGATTATAGACAATCAGGAAAAGACCGGCGAAAAGAATCGCAGCCCCTTTTGCAACCGTTAGATAGATGGAAGAACCGCTGGAAGCTATTAATGAAAAAGAGTTACTGACCATTGTAAACGCTATGACCGCAATGGAGAAGAGCGACTCGATTAACCTCTTGTTTCTCGCTGGAATAGCAATCGGTATTAGCAGACCTGTCAATACGACACCCGTAAAAAAGCCGTTTGCATTACCTATAGAGTAGGCGCTATATGCAACTACTATTGACAAGAGAACTCCAACTGAAGCTATGATATTCAATAAGAGTCTTTTGCGCTCGTCCAGTTCTTCGGGAATATTCCTTACGGCGGTAACTATATTTGTTCGTGAAATTTTCCTTCCCGTATATAGAATTATTACCAATGGAATGATCAATCCAAGGAGAAACCCATAAGCAATCGAATCGGTACGCACAAAAAAGGCAAACGAGCTCTGCATGGAATCAAATGCGATGTTCGCTCCTTCAATGGGAATAAGCGTTACGATATCTTCGGAAAGACTCACAAAACTTCCCAGAGTCAACCTTGCGATAGCCAAACCAGCGAGCACACCAATTGCTGAAGATATTATCGAGTAGAAGAATCCTTCATAGAAAATGGTTCTTGAGACCCTTTTTCTCGAATAGCCTATCGCTCTGAGAGTTCCAAGCTCGGTTCTTCTCTCTTGTGCTAGCATCAAATATATATTTGTCAGAAGAAGCGCTCCTGCGAATATTGCGAAAACGCTTAACATAAGGAATAGAAGACCGATATTGCCTTGATCAACCATCCTGATAGAATCCCTCTTTACCTCTCTAACAGCAAACTCTTCGCCGGCCACCTCTCTTATCGCTACCAAAACATCATCAGTAAGCCTCTCCCCCTTTAAGAAATCACCGCGATTGGATACAAGCAAAGCGTTGAAATAATCATCCACACCGATTTTCAAAACCTCTCTCGCAACTTCAACATCCATAAGCATAGTGAATGCGTTTGGCCGTTGATTCTCTATCTGATAATTAAAAACACCGTTACCTTCAACAATGTCAATAATTTTCACTTGTGGAAGAGGAATCCAGAAGAGCAACCTCTGTCCAGGATCCGCAAGGATTTCGATCTCGTCTCCAACCGACACGCTTAATGAATCAGCGAGCTCTCGGTTTATTATGACGCCGGGTACACCATCCGTTGGGGGAGGAATGGCTAGATCGATACCGGAAGCGTCGGGCCACTTTGACAAATGATCGAACAAGACTCCTATGATGGTGACCTGCATACTCTGACCGGTTTGACTTCTTGCGTTACCCGGGAGACCCACTGAAACAGTCCTGCTGAGAATGGGAAGAACACCGTCAACCTGTTCATTTCTGGACAGTGAATCGACAAGAGCTTCTATCTTGAAGTTTGGGATGAACTCTTTTGCGACGTTCTGATTATCTGAAGGAATGTAGACCAATTCATCTATCTCACCATGAGTTCTCTCAATCTGACTAAACAAAAACTTCTGAAAGGAATCGTTCATGGCCATGGAGCCCATTATCAGTGCCGTTCCTATCAATGATCCCATTATTACGAGGAAAGTATCGGACTTTCTTCTGTAGACGTTCCTGTAACCTATTTTGAAGATTATTGGATTCATTATCATGGAGACAATGGTTGCAATTACAGCAATCCCCGTAAAAAGACTCACTATCTGTATTAGCACTCTTCCACCTTCAATTCTCTATTCTCTTCAATCTTCAGAATGTGACCGCTGTCCATATGGAGAATCCTGTTGGAATAATCGGAGACTCTTTCATCGTGGGTTACAATAACGAAAGTCTGATTAAGAGTTTGGTTCAGCTCAGTTATAAGATTCATAAGGTCGCCGCTGGTTTTCGTGTCGAGGGCTCCGGTGGGTTCGTCGGCCCACACGATTGCAGGTTTATGAACAAGTGCTCTTGCAATGGAAACTCTCTGTCGCTCACCACCGCTTAGTCGAGAAGGCAGATAATACTCTCGCTCCTTGAGATTCACTTTTGCGAGAATCTCCATAGCGGCTTCTCGAGCCTTTTTTTGGTTGCTTCCCATTGTAAGCATGGCAAGCTCAACGTTCTCGACCGCATTCAGTACTGGTATAAGATTGTAGAACTGAAAAACAAATCCCATATTCATTGCCCTGAATCGAGTCTTTTCGTCGTCCTTCAAAGAATGAAGATCCACACCTCTAATCATGACTTTCCCTTCAGTCGGGGTATCAATTCCTGAAAGGCAGTTCAGAAGCGTACTCTTTCCACAACCAGATGGTCCGAGAATCGACAGTATCTCCCCCTCGTAGATATCGAAGGATACACCCTTCAAAGCCTCAACCGAAATCTCACCTGACCTATAAGTTTTACTAACGTTTCTAACTTCAACAAACGCCATTTCGAACCTCCTTTCAGTAAGCGAAAGATAGTTTCTACAAAGTAATATCGTCCACAGCTTTCCTTATCTCATTATTGAGCTTCTGTATTGTCTTCTCAAGACTTGAAAAGGCCTTTCTAGATAAAGCAACAATTATCCCTGAAGCACAGTAGGAGAATATACCGGCCGCAACTTCTGTCCTCCTCTGAACCAGTACCGATGAAAGCATTACTGCAAGAGGAAAAAGCGGTGCGGCATAGGCAGAGAATATGTACAGCTTTCTCTGTAGCTCTGATGGTTTTCTTAGCTTCTCTTCGAGAGAAAGCACAACTTCTTTAAGCTTCTTCAGATTCTCGGAATCGATTATCTTGCCTTTCGTACTTTCGTTAAAGGTATCGGTAAGAGTTAGTACACTGTGAACATCTTCTAGAAAGGCAGAGATCTTCTTGGAGCGACCACCCCCCGGTACTCCCATTATAATCAAGTAGTCGAAAACGATTACTAGCGGAAGAAAGAAAAAAATGGGCTGCGTATAAGTGCCCTCGGCGAAATTGAGTATAAAAAGAATTGCAGTAGCTACCAAATAGTAAACCGTCAACTTTTTCATCAATCCATTTCCGGCAGTTTCTCCACCATCACTGAGGACGCGGAGACCCTTACTTTACATTCGTCAATCTCCTCAACCCAGTCTATCGGTATGAGCTTTTTCGACTTGGAGCCAAAACTACCATATTCGCAAACTAAATGAGTTATCTTCCCTTCGTCATTCAGAACGAAGCTTCTTAACCTTCCAATCATCTTTTCCTCAGCACTAACTATATCACAACCTGGTTCGAGTGACTTAGTATCTTTGGGAACGTTTATCGAAGTATTGAGAGGCGGAAGAGGATAAAGCTCTGCATAATCACCTACCGGTCTGAGCCAGTATACCGGAGTAACCCCGCTTTCCAAGTTATCAATCTCCTCTCCGGTCACAAAGAATGTCTCCTCGTAATCCTGCAGAGTTTCAACATCCTTCGATTCAATTTTCAACCTAACCTCATCGGGAGCCGCAAAAAAGACAGTCGTTATCGGCACGAGCTTTGCCACTCTGTTGAAGATACCTTTCTCTATTACGACATGAGTGACTTCATTGTTCTTGGGATGAATAACAACCCGGATGACTTTTCCGAGATCTTTTCCATCGGAAGAAATGGCTTTTGCACCCCATCTAATTCTGTTTTCCATAGGTTCACCCCCTTAAAACAAGTTTATCACGTAGGGTATGCTCTACCACAAAGACAATTGGTTATATGACTGCAGAAAACTGGAACGAGTTGTAAAATATAGGAGCTGAATGGTCAAGGATAGAGAGAAATACTGATACTGGTCAAAGCACTTCGCTGAAGGAATAATCAAAACCGAGAGGAGGAAGTTCGTCTCTCCGATTTGGATATGATGGACAATGCGCTATATGAGCCCACTTAGGCTTTTCTGGATATTCGTCAAAGTTAGCACGTTCACCATAGGTGGTGGATACGCGATGATCCCCGTCATCAAAGAATTCATTGTTGATAAGTACAAGATTATGCAAAACGATGAATTTCTTGATGTTATTGTTACTGCCCAGACAGTACCCGGTGTAATTGCAATCAACACCGCGATGATACTGGGGAGCAGACTGTCCGGATTCTGGGGTGCATTTTTCGCGGTTCTTGGAGCTTCGTTAACTCCATTCATAATAATACTGGTTATCGCAAGCTTCTTCACTGATTTCGTTGATCTACCTGTTTTCAAGGGCTTCTTTGCAGGAGCAAGGGTCGGAGTTACCGTCATATTGGCCAATCTTTCTTTCCAGTTGCTGAGGAGAAGTCTCAAGAGATATATGATACTGGCGGTTATTACCGCGGGGACAATTGCAATTGTCCTTCTCAATTTATCTTCGATCTGGGTCCTGCTAGTCTGCTCTATGCTGATCTACTTCATAGACAAGCGGAGGACGCAATGATCCTAATAAACCTGTTCTGGGCCTTCTTCAAAATCGGTCTTCTTGCCTTCGGGGGTGGTTACGGTGCTCTCAGCCTCATTCAGGATCAAATAGTTAACATAAACAAATGGATTGAACTTGATGAATTTCTCACTCTTATTTCTATCTCTCAGATGACCCCGGGGCCGATAGCAATCAATTCTGCTACCTTCATTGGATATCAAATTGCCGGAATACCAGGATCGATATTCTCTACAGTTGGAGTAGTTCTTCCAAGTGTGTTCTGGATCTTCTTGATATTGAAAATCCTGAAATTTGTGTCTAAGTGGATCGATACAGTCGAAGTATTCAATGCACTACGTTTGGGCATAATCGCGCTGATTCTTTCGGCGACTTTCAGAATTGGGATTGAATCTATCAATAGTATTTTTGCACTCATTCTTGGCATTGCTGCTTTTTACATCCTCTATAAGTTTAAACCTTCAGTTATCTGGATTGTTCTCGGAACGGGTTTGATGGGAGTAATCATGAGCTTGTTCCTTCCCCTATAAACCTTATATTATTTGGCTTCTGAGCCACACATGTGCAATAGAGTCAAGAAAAACTTCATTCTTTTGATTGCAAACATCGAATTTTTCATTCGCATGAGTAATTTGATCAATTTCTTCCTGATCTAGCGACGACTCCACTTGAATAATTAAGAAGATTAAAATGAATATATTGATTAAAACTATATAATACTTCAGGCGTATGATTACACGATTAGATCTTGAGAATCTGCAATTATAACCATTTACAGACCGTCAATATCGATTATCATCTCTATGCTTTCTCTTGATAAGTTTTAGAAATCAGCTGAACGTGATCTACAATAGACTTGTAATCTTAAGTTGATGGAAAGTTTCTAGATCCATGGATCATCGAGTGACTTATTCTTTTCAACTGATTCTTGACGATGTGAGAACTAAGTATCTGAGAATTAAAGCAGTTAATGTACGCATTATTGCTCAAACACTTGACCGAGGGGGTGCATTGTATGTGGAAGATACCTGAAGAAGACGAGCATTAGCAACGGTGAATCGAGAAGGTAAAAAGGAAGTTGACTGATTTGGAGGTGTACTGGATGAAGAAGATTATTGCGATCATTCTATTGGGTTTAGTTGCTTTTGGAA
>NZ_JPGZ01000007.1:0-1753 GCF_003351125.1 Mesotoga sp. Brook.08.YT.4.2.5.2. | reverse complement strand
ATACATGGCACAGAAGAGAAAAGAACTTTATGGACAGAACAAGGAGTTTTACTTCGCTTTGGAACACAAACCCGGTGAAGCACAGGTAGACTTTGGTGAAGCTGACTTTATAGAAAACGGTGTTCGCTGTCACGGATATACTCTAAATGTCTCCTTTCCCTACAGCAACGGGGGATATCTTCAACTTTTCAAGGGAGAAAACCAGCAATGCCTAATGGAAGGGCTCATGAATGTCTTCAATCACATAGGGGGTGTTCCCAACCGAATATGGTTTGACAACGCCTCATCCATGGTCAGCAAGATATTGAAGGGAGGAGACCGGGTCCTTTCAGAACACTTTCTCAGATTCAAGAATCACTATGGATTCGAAGCAGTCTTTTGTAATCCTCAGAGCGGGAATGAGAAAGGCAGCGTCGAAAGTAAAGTGGGATACCATAGGAGAAACCTGCTAGTTCCTGTTCCAGAGATAAGTGACCTTATGGCCTTCAACAAAGAGCTCCTGGTTCGATGTGATCATGATATGGAAAGACCGCACTATTCGAAGCCTGGCATGATAAGAGAGCGATTTGAAGAAGACAGGACAAAGCTTCTAACTCTTGCGCAAAGTAAGTACGATGAGTCGATCCTCTTGGCCGTTCGCACAGATGCTCACGCGAAGTTCACTCTTGAGAAAGGAAGGCATACCTATTCAAGCGCTCCAAAATATGCAAAGACCGAGATATGGGCAAGACTGACCGCTCATGAAGTTATCGTAATGGACAGGGACTACAAAGAGATAATCACTCATCCCAGACAGTATGGACAGATGAAGAGAGAATCCATGAACTGGATACCTTATCTCATCCAGTTGTCCAGGAGACCGGCAGCATTGAAATACACGGGTATATACGAACTGTTTCCTTCTCCACTACAAGAGTTTCTTGACCAGAGTGATCGTTCAAGCAAGAAAGAGACTCTCAAGATCCTTGCAGAGCTGAGCGAAGATACAGGCTTTTCGAGTGCAGTAGAAGCCTTCCTTGTAGCTCTAGAGAGAGGGACAAAAGACAGCGATAGTGTTCTCGCTATATTCCGGCGGCTCAACACGGAAAGCTTCGAGTTCAGTCCTGTTTTACTCCCGAGTGACATACCAGAACTCCCGCCTCTTAAGAACAAAGCACTTGACTACGATCTATTCCTGGGAAGGAGTAGCCAATCATGAAAGACCAGATTGCATACTGTTGTAAGAAGCTACGCCTTGGAAGGAAGATAGTGGATGTATTTGAAGAGGTAGAAGCGGACAACAACCAGGAATACCTTATGAAGATACTACGGATTGCTCTGGATAACCGTGAGACCTCAAGGAAGAACCGCCTGGTAAAACAGGCGGGCTTCTATGCACTGAAGACATTCGAAGACTTCTCGTTCGAAGAGATACGACTACCTCAAGATTTAAGTCCAGAAGAACTGAAGAAAGCATCTTTCGTAGACGAGAAGAAGAATTTGATTCTGTATGGAAATGTTGGTACTGGAAAAACTCACCTTGCTCAGGCAATCGGTTTAGAAGCGTGCAAACAGAACAAGGTGGTTCGTTTCTTCAGAACGGCTGCGCTGGTAAATCGCCTTTCAGAAGCACAGAAGAAGTCAGAACTAAACGCCTTCATGAAAACGCTAATGAAGGCCGATTATACAAAAATGACGCTGAAGACGAAGCATTAAGAGGAGAGATAGGAGGGAGAAGGAGAAAAAAAAAAAAAAAAAAAAAAAGAAGAAGGAG